>DATFCH010000351.1:0-2999 GCA_035253345.1 Nitrososphaeraceae archaeon | reverse complement strand
GAATTATTCTTTTACGCCAACTAGTAGAAGTATAACTATGGTATATAGTGTGCTGATTTAATAATCAAATATTCATATTTTCAGATTTCAATAAATATTGTTCTGAATTGTTTTTTAACAACTCTGAAATACCCCCGAAATCTAAATTCAAAGTATCCCCCATACATTTTATTACGCTAAAAAGGTGTGATATTGAAGAAGAAGGTAGAAAATTAAAACAGTTTGAATATCGCACTGGGCCATCTGTCTCTACTAAGATCTTATCACTATTTGTCTTTTTTAATAGAACTTTTTTATCCGGAGAATACAGTAAAACAGGCCCAAAAGATACAAAAATACCCATATCCATCGCTTGTTTTAATTGTTTTTTACTTCCATCAAACCAATGTAATAAAGATCTTTTGATTTTATATGTAGTCAATATTTGTAATATATCATCAAGTGATTTTCTTGAATGAATTGAAATAGGTTTGTTATATTTTTCAGCAAGTTCCAAGAGAATATTGAATGTTTTCTTTTGAATATAGTATTGTTTTTCGTCTTGATTAATATATTTTGAATCTAATCCAATCTCTCCAACCCCATCTATATAATTCAAATTATTTTCAAAAAAACTCGTAAATTCTGAAACATCCTCTTTAATAGCGAATTCGGGATGAATACCAATGAATTGATTAATTATGTCTCTATGGTGATTAAATAAAGCTAAACTTTTTCTTGAAGTAGCTAAATTAACAGTCACAGAACATACTGTAATTTTTAGGCATCTCAATGAAAAAATAATATGACTTAAATAGTTTGAATATTCATCGTCAGTGAGATGTAGATGTGAATCAAAGTATTGCATAATATCCAGAGTTGTAATTACTTTAAATAAATATGTCCATTTGTAGTTCAAACTTCAAAATTGCTGTTAAATACTATGTATTATCTTTTAAATTATTATTGTATATTAAAGCTTATTTATTAAAAAAAATTTGTAAATGCTAATGAAAAACTGAAAAATAGTTTTTTATAGGTTATTCAAGAAACATAGAAAAATTTAACAAATTTAATTTGTAAAATTTCAAACAAATAAGCAATTAACATATATAGAATTTCTCTATGCTATTGTTAAATAATATAAATAATTATGGAATACTTCTTTTGTCGTACTATAAATAGGTTTATTGGTTTGGAGGCAAAATCTCTCTAACGGATAAGAATTTGAATGATACATCTGATTGATCCCATCTGAATTCAGTCTTGGGACTTCCCCATGTATATAATTGATCCCATGTACCTCCACATTTTTCAGGCCCACTATCACCTCTTTTTCCAAATCCCCCTTCGTCAGTAAATTCGTACACCTTTTCCCATTGACCATCATTAGCTTTATCAAGCCAGAATTCCTGCTTTACTCCCTTATCCCCAGGAAGATTATATATTATTCCTTTAATTCCAAGCCATTTACCAACTATTGAAGGAGATAGATCCTCATCATTTATTCCAGGTGAGTCTAGTAAGCTTATATGCCACATTTCTTTTTTGGCTTTTATTTCACCATCAAACCCGAAATTAAATTTGGGTGTCGCTCCGCCGCAACCTCCATTATTGCTAGTATCAGATATAGAACGAGTAGAAAGACTATACCCCATTCCTAAATCATCAGCCATATTAAGCTTAAAGTAACCACCTATTTCGACATTCTTCCAGTCGTTTTCTTTATACCATTGACCTTTAGATGCTAATTCTTTAAGGTTATATGTGGACATTTTATTTTCATTAAATTTACCTTTGGAATCACTTGTATAAACTACTATTCTAGCCTTATCTCCAGACCCAGGGGACCAGCTTCCATCAAAATTCTTTTTGATGTCTTGTACATTACCTTTGAATTCGAATCTTGGATCTGTCCTAATATTATCCATATTCATATACCATTCTTCTCCACCAGGTTTGGTTGGATAAATTTGCTTTACTCCAAATTTATCTACAACAGGATTTATTGTGTTTGAAGTTGCTTTTATCATATTATTGGATGACTGAGCTTGAGGTGAAGTTAGAGATTTAGTTATTGTAAACTCATCCAACTTGTTTCCTGTTAGATCATAAAATACTCCAACTAACTTATTTGCATTATCTTTACTTACATTAACATTAAGATGACCGAATTTTCCAAATTGTTTTGCATTAAATTCTGGTTGGGCTCCTAATGAATGAAGTGAAACTCCTCCAGTGCCGGATGTAATAAATATAGGAAATCCTGCATCACTATAGGTATTAGGATTTTTATCGACTATTATAGGTGAATTTGAATTAGCGTCATTGAATTGTAAAGGATATGTTCTTTGATAATTATGATTATGTCCAGTTAATACCAAATCTACCTTATACTGGTCAAACAATGGATGATAAATATCTCTAAGGCTTGTTAGACCCACATGTTTTGTTGAAGATGCGTACATTGGTTTATGGTAATATACTACTATCCAATCAATATTGGGATCAGTTGATGCTTTTTCTAATTCTTGCTTTACGAAATTAAATTGTTCTGAATTTTTAGAATAAGAAACTTGGGTTGACATAACTAAAAAGAAAACATTACCTTTAGTGAATGAATAATATTGCTTATCTAAATTAAAATGATCTAAGAATTGAACTGTAATTTCAGGCCCCTCTTCCTCATCACTATCATGGTTACCTAAACTAATCTTCATTTTATCATTTACTGGTGAAATAGCATCTAGCCAACAATCTGCATTGGTTTCGTATGAGTAATCACCTAACCCTAGAACTAATTCAGAACCTTTCGAAATCATAGATTGTACATTTTTATCAGTATTTGAGTTACATCCCCAATCCCCTGCTGCAGCAAAGTTGAACGGAACAAAACTACCTTCTGTAGTTGGAGGTGGTGTTTGTGTGTCTGGAGTCTCTGTAGTTGGAGGTGGTGTTTGTGTGTCTGGAGTCTCTGTAGTTGGAGGTGGTGTTTGTGTGTCTGGAGTCTCTGTAGTTGG
>DATFCH010000350.1:0-2857 GCA_035253345.1 Nitrososphaeraceae archaeon | reverse complement strand
ATTATTTCCTATGGTATTATGCCAAATCTGGGGATAATAGATGGCATTGAAAGAAGAATTAAAAGATCTGAAAGAGATACTAATAACCTAATGAATACATTTTTAAAAAAAAATCATTCTTATAATCAGTATAGATGTAAAAATTCTAAAGGTACAATATCTAGAGAGGCATATTTAACCATAAGAAAAATATTACTTCAGGGACAAAAAGCAATCATTTTTATAGATGGCGAAGAGGATCTTCTCGCACTACCAGTTTTTGCTCTTTCTCCAGTAGGCTCAATTGTTTTGTACGGTCAACCATTAGAAGGAATAGTAATAGTAAAAATAAATGATGAAATTAAATTAAAATCTACAAATTTGATAAAAAATATTGGAATAGAATAAAGTAGGATAGAGAAGAAAATGGGAATGATGATGTGGTGGCTATATGAAATAAACCTTGATGATTTGTCATACCAATTTCTGACCCTAATTAAAATTTCTAAATAATATTATTTATTTATCACATCCACATCCATCGTTTTCGTAATTGTTTATTTTAATACCATATAATTTTATACAAGCCTTGCAAATACTCTGTCCTTGAGGAATACGTGCATTACAAAATGAGCAAATATTATCAATTTTTTGCATATTTACATATTTGGTGTTTTACCTTATAGTTTTTACTCTAAATTCACCTCAATAATAGAATAAATGAATAAATAATATATTACTGATGACAGGAACATTCGCATTGTATTAATTTTATATCAAAAGAACAATCATGATCTGGCCCACACACATCTCCTACAGGAAGTTCTAATGGACAATCGGAATGTCGGTTTCGTTTACAAAAAAACGAGAGAGGCATATTATAACTTAAAATAAGGAGAGACATTAATTTTTAACTACAAATCTTCATAATATTATTATATTTCGATATTAAATAATTGTGGAGCATATATTGAACCATCTCTGACTCTTTTTACTTTAGCCACTGATAGATAATGGGGCCAAATTGTTATCATTATAGATCCCTCAGGTACTCCTTCTGGAACCTCGATTAAAATAATATCATCAGCTACAATACCATAATCATTAATTAGCTTTGACTTGGCCTGATCGATAAGTTCCACTGGCATTCCACTACTATACAAATATACAGAACCAGAATAATCTATTTTTTTTTCCATGGTTACATCTCAAAAGATACCTACCAACTAATAATAAGTTTTCAAAATAGTTCCATAATCGAATCTTAAACTTATTTAAAGTTATTTATTCATTTTTTTCAAATATTACAATTCATCAATATGAAACTTGGACATACATCCTTTACATTCATAAATCTCATCACCAACAGGACCAGAAACATTGAATCTTACAATTGTAGTGCATTTAGGACAGCGACCTTCGACACTTCTGGTTTTTCTTTGAGGCTTTACTGTTCGTCTCTTTCTACTTCCCATATTATTTTATTGTATTTGATATGCTCTTTTATATCTCTTTAAATGATCAATGATATATTTAACTAGAATATTTGCTTGTAAAAAATTTTCATAGCATAAATAGGTTAGATTAAATAAGATTGTCGTTTCATTATTATTTTATTGGGCTTACCAATTACATGTTCTTTCACAAATCAAAATAACAAATGCAATCTTCCACCATCCTACATTTTATCGATAGTATCTGATGAGGAATACCTCATTGGTGTATCATGCATTGAACATTTGAATGCGATAAAATATCGAATAGAAAAACTGCAAGTGAGTCAATCTCTTCCTAATGGAAGTTTAAAAGTAGACAATATTAAAACTGTATCGACTAATTGTATAAAGGGATCAAAAGAAGATTATGAAGATATTTTTCTTCAACGCTTAAAAGATTAGTAGTAATCTAAATTAACACGATGGAAAGTCCTTGCTTTTTTATTAACTAGATATAATGGCATTTTCTTATTAAGAACATTATGTATATTAATAGCTGATACTTCGGACATTTTATTTCTAGTTTGAACTGTTGCACTACCAATATGCGGCAAGAGTATTACATTTTTCATCTTTAATAATTTACTTTCATGCGACACCGGTTCATTTTCAAATACATCTAAACCTGCGCCAGCAATCCATTTATGCTGTAATGCTTTTATTAAAGAAACTTCATTGATTATAGTTCCTCTTGAGGTATTAATTAAAAATGAAGTCTTTTTCATTTTTTTAAGTTGCTCTTTATCAATTAAGTGAAAATTGTTTCTATCATAACTTAAATTAATAGATAGAAAATCGCTGGTTTCTAGTAGTTGATTGAAGGTAACAAATTTTACATTCAATTTCTTTTCCTTTGATTTTGATAGTTGATGTCTATTATTATATATGATATTCATCTTGAAGCCTTTTGCACGTTCTGCTACTGCGGATCCGATATTCCCCAAACCTAGGATCCCCAAAGTCGAACCATGTACATCTTTTCCGAGAAATAAATTTGGTCTCCAGCCATTATTCCATTTTTTTTTAAGTATAAAAGAATGTCCTTCTATTATTTTCCTAGATAATGCAAGAATAATCGAAAAAGTCAGATCTGCTGTAGCATTAGATAAAATATTTCCAGTATTTGTAACATAAATACCTCTTCTAGTTGCCTCCTCTATATCAATGTGTTCAAAACCTGTACTAAATGTGCTTATTACCTTTAATTTTGGACCTGCAGCATCCATTACCGAAGAGTCAATTTTTTCAGATAGAGTACAAAGAATTCCATCTACATCTCTAACTTTTTTTATTATAAAATTTTTAGTTGGAGATTCGCTTGAGTTATTCAATATAACATTATAATATTTTTTTAATAGAGTAATTCCTGCTGGGCTAATTCG
>DATFCH010000349.1:0-2102 GCA_035253345.1 Nitrososphaeraceae archaeon | reverse complement strand
CCATATCTAATTTGTTATATATTTCTTAGATCCTAACACATACAGATTCATTTTTTATTTTAAAAATTAATACATATTCATAGATTTAAAGTGTTAATAACTGGATTAATACTTTTAAGTAACTTTCGAAAAAATCTAATGTTATTAGTTTCCCATTTTCGATATAAAATTTGCTTTATCTAATATTTGAGCTATCTTTTCGGAAGTGGGGTTTTTCAGATATGGAATTGTTGCCATAACTTTTACTCCTGTTAATTCTTCAACAATATTAGGTAAATTTTTATTGATTTGGGTGAATTTGAAATCAGAAAATTTTGAGTTATTATTAATTATAATTCCTTTTATTTTAAGTTTAAACATTATAGACAGACGATAAGTCATTACAATAAGATTTACAGATCCTATTTTATTAGACATAATTAATATAACTGGTAGATTCATTAGGTAAGCTAAATCTGCTAAAAAAAAATTCTTATCCAATGGAACCATTAAACCTCCTATACCCTCTACTATTGTAAATTGATGTCTCCTTTCGATCTCTTTATATTTATTTAAAATCTCTTTACTGTTTATATCTTCTTTTATTTTCAGTATTTTTTTTGCTAAATAAGGTGCAGTAGGGATTGGATAGAAGTATGGATTAATTATATTATCATTATCTTGATTCTTACATGCTTCTTTTAAAATTTTTGAATCTTCTGATTTATAATCTTTCGAATATGGTTTAATGCCTGTTGCAAATGGCTTCATTACTCCTATTCTTATGTCTTTATGAGATAATAAATTAGCAATTCCTCCTGAAATGGTTGTTTTACCAATTCCGGTATCGATACCAGTTATAAACACACCTCTATATTTCAAATTATTTCTATAGAATAATAGTTACTTTTAATAAAGTTAATTTTTAAAAAATAAACATATTTTCCTATTTTTAGGGCAAAAACTTAAAACCAGTGTGGTTTGTAACTTTTAAAAATTTATTAATATCTACTATTATGTTAAAAAAAGGAATCACATTTAAATTATTGTTACTTTTAGCTCTTTTTTTCAAATCAGAATTTAAATTTGCACTATTTCTTTTCTCACTATTACTAATTAAAAAAATATCACTATCTTTATCAATACTATCAACATTAAATGGTATATTAGATTGTTCATTTACTTTATTTTTGAATATAACATAATTTCTATAAGGTAAGAACAGAGGTGTAGATGAAACTAACCAAAGATTATCTTGAGGAATTGATATCGTCTCCTGTAGTCTTGTAATGTAATTAGAGATGGATAAATCTTTATCAAATTTGATTATAATAGCCTTTTGTGGATCTTGATTTAGAATTTTAAGATCTGGAATTACCACATCAATTTCTATATCTTTTAATTTGATTTTTCTCTGAGAAGAAAGTGAAGTTGTAGTTAAGAGAAAATGTAAAAAAGCTTCACATAATAATGGAAAATATTCGCTAGAACAGTAAGTATTACTATTTTCTCTATTTTTCATTTGGTTTCGCATTACTATAGCTCGTGAGATGATTTCTTTTATTTTTGGAATTGAAGAATTTATATTATTCTGGAATTCAATTTGGAGATTCTCTTTTCCAATATTATTTAATATAGTATACAAATCATTTTTTATACTCATATCATCAATTATTGATAGGTTTATTAAATATCTTAATGTAAAAAAAATATGGCAAAAATCGCTATTATCCTATTATTAATATCTCTTGGCTTGTTAATAATCTATGGTTTAGATGTAATGGTTGCAACACAATCTCAATCGAATAATGAAGTGGGCTTTTTACCACTAAACGAATCTGTACGTGGTGCAATTTTTGGAGGTGGAGCAGTGGCTTTATCAGTAATAGGATTTGCTGTTGGCAGAAAAGAGCCTAATAAATTGGTGTCAATACTACTTTTTATAAATGGTGGTTTAATCATTCTTGGGATGTTAATTGTTATGTCTATGCACAATTTAGACCCGCAAAAAGATGCTACGCGAACTATTGGTTCAACTATGCTATTTGGAGGAATACTAATTGGACTAGGCATAGCTAAAGTTATCATTGACAAGAAAAAATTAGTAGCAACCTAAATTTTTT
>DATFCH010000348.1:0-5589 GCA_035253345.1 Nitrososphaeraceae archaeon | reverse complement strand
TTTACTTTAAAAATTAATGCTCAAGAGGAAGAAGATGAGGAAGAAGAATATTATTCGATTTATGATCAATATTCACAAAATTATGATGAAGAATACTTTAAAGATAATGCTATAAAAATAAATACTATTAACAATATGATTGAGGAAAATAATAAAATTTTATCTCTACTTGAGATACCCGACAATAAAGAATTGGATCGTTCACAATTATTAGCCTCAGAAAGCAGAATAGGTTTTGTACTTCCCACTTTTACTATGGCAGCATATGGTGCTGATGCATTTTATACTTTTTTTAAAAAATATGCTCAGGTACAAGGTGATGAATTTGTAACTTCGGATATTGATATGTTATCACCACCTTTACAAAATAGCCAAGATAGTTTCAATCATAAAAAAGCGTTGGGATTACATCATCTTAGAGATTATACTTCATTCTTACTTCCTAATGCAGATTTAACCTATTTAGCTGATCAAGATATACACAAAGGATCTATTTTTTCTCAAGATGATAGCAATTTATACGACATTCTTATTCTTGGTCATTCAGAATATGTAACACAACAAGAATACAATAACTATAAAAAATTCGTAGAGAATGGAGGTACGATTATTTTATTTGATTCCAATACCTTTTATACAGAGATTGATTATGATCCAATTGGTAATCAAATCAGTTTAGTTAAAGGTCATTCTTGGAGCTTTGATGGTGAAAAGGCATGGAGAGATATTAAAGAAAGATGGGCTGATGAAAATACTGAATGGGTAGGAAGCAATTACTGTTCTTGTCAACTTACCTTTAACAATAATCCATTTTCATATACTCATCATGAAGAACAATATCTAACTAATCCTAACGCAAGAATTCTAATTGATTACCAAGCTAACTCTCAATATAATGTTCTTATTGCAGCATATGAGTTAAAATATGGTCTTGGAAAGATAGTTAGTTTTGGAATATTTGCAGATGACGTATTTGATAATAAGAATCTTTTAAGTTTTTATGAAGATATTATTTTATCAAATATTTGACAGATTAATTTTTATCACTATAATTGACATGAAGTAAGTGTCATAACAAAAAAATCGATATTGATTCATAGGTATATTATATAGATTAACATATTATAAATTACTATTTTTAAAAAAAGTTATTAAATATTACTGAAGCCTCTCACTTCCCAGCAAATAAAACGATAGAAAGGGATAACAATTCTCATATGAATTCATAAAAACTAATACTATCTTTATCAATTAGTCTGAAACCGGTACGAGTAGTGCTATAACTCTTACCCAACTCGCTTTTAATACTGATCTATTTTGAATTCCGTAGAAACTTTTCTAACCATAGCCCCTTACTCATACCTATTCTCAGGAAGGTTTACTTTTAGGATTATAAATTTAGACTATTCAATTTGACAATTATTGTTATGCAAAGGAATATGTTCACGCCATAAAGCAATCAATCCATAAAGTGAACGATATTATGTAATAGGACAGAAACGTTGTGAAATTTATCAAATTTTTATTTATTGGCAGAAATTTTATTGTCCATATTGCGGATATAGTATAAGATATAATCCTAAGAATAAAAGTACAAATATTATTGGAATATTATATAACAATATCCAAATAAAAATAACTATAGTTTAAAATTCTTTAAATAGACACTATGAACGTTGTACTAACCATTTAACTACTTTTGGCCAAATCTCGGTATGTGCGTTATAACTTATGCATAATTCTATATGATCCCCAGAAAATTCAATCAGGTCTTTATCAGAAGTAGAAATATAGTTATTTATGGATATAGAAGAATCATAAGGTATCAAATCATCGGTTTTTCCTACTATGCTTAAAGTAGGCATTGTAATTCTAGTAAGGTTCATATCCTCTATTATTTTTTCCATAGAAGGAAAATATGACTTGTTGTTGTTATCTTCATTCAAATTTTTACTATAAACAGTATTAGTGTAAGTATTTCTATTTTCATTAGTTAATTTCGGTGATATGTGTATTTCATTCTTGTTCTGATTTGTAATAATGGTATTTTTACAATAAAAATACTCTACAAATTGGTTAAACAGTCCTCCTGGTAAATCGGGAGTGTTAGTTATCCATGTTCTAAGACGAATTATATCTGCTAATAGTTGCATAAAGTCAATGTTTTGATAATTTCCTTGTATTGAGTTAAGAATGCTGTTGCTGTTAATAGTATTAGTGTCTATCTGCATTGCCAATGCATATCTTAAGCTATCAAAATTATGTTTAAATGGATTACGCATAAGGAAAGATATATCTATTAGACTTCCATGCATCTGTTTATATTGTTCAATATAATCATCTGTTGGAAATTTTCTTAACCATTCTGCAATTATTGTATTATCTTTAGAAAAATCTAGAGGAGAAGAATGAAGTATTAAATTTTGTATATTTTTATTAGAGTTTTGAAAAGAAGTATACAAGGTACAAAGAAGGCCACCCCAACTATATCCATAAAGATTAACGGTATTACTTTTTGTTAATTCCTTGATTTTGTTAATTGATTTATCTATAAAACTAATATAATCTTCTATTAGTTTTGCATTTTTATTAGTAATGTCTATTTGTTCAGTATTTTGTGAACCCCAATCTATAAGAAAAACATCAAATCCTTTTGAAAGAAATTGTTTTACAATACTTCTCTTTTGATTGATATCTAGAACATGATATCGATTAATAGGTGCATATACAATTAAAAGAGGAGTTAATTGTAGTGATGATGGTATATTATCTTGATTTATTTTTTGTTGTTTTTGTTGTTGCGAATTTACTTTTAATTCAGATTTCCGAAATTTGTTATTAATCAGAATGTTATAATTTAAAAGCCTGAAAGTGTCTATTTGTAATACTATATTATGTGGTGCTTGTTGATTGAATATGAAGGAAATAAATTCTTTATTAAAATAATCTTGAAATTTATCGGTTATTTTATCTAAATCATTGATAGAAAAAAATGGATTGTTATTGCTTTCCTCTTTTAAAAGTATTTCGTATTTGATTATACTTTTCATGTATTCTCGGAAGTTGTCAATAAATTGTTGAGATTTTAGTATTCTATTGGCTTCCTCATCAGTTGCCTCGAGCCACTTATTCATACATTTATTTAGAAAATATGATAAAGATGAAATAAAAGAAGTAGCGTCTGCCCACTGAAATGATTTACTCTGACTGAAATTATTTGTATTATCTGTCATGTATTGATTTAAAGCTTTAAGATAAAGTAAATGATAATTATTAAAAAAATATAGAGAATTATGAAAAATATTTTGTAATAATTGAATAGATGAAAAATATAATTTGCTTATATTATTATCATTGCTGCCAGATAACATGATAATATGTTAACGGCATTACTTAAAATGATTTTAATTCTATACTTAAAAAACTTAATCAATATAAATAATTAGTTTGAGAATATCTAATTGTTAAGAAGGCTATGACAATCAAAATAAAAAAATTTATTAATTTCAATTAATAATTATCGGATATTATAGACATTTAGGTTAGAATATGGAATATGGAACCGATTTGGGTATAAATTGGACCAAATGCGGGAAAATAGTTTTTAACTCAATTACAAATAAACTAATAATGAAAATTACATACACACCAAATCAAAGATATGGAATATGGATTTTAGCAGTAGGTTTTACTACTATGATTCTATCCATCTCTTTATTCTCTTTCATTATACCTTCAGGAAATGTAGTTGTAAATTCATATGCACAACAGAATGAAAAAATACAGAACCTTACTGAAACAAATATTCCCAAAGTTCTACCTCTGGTAAGAGGTTATGCAAATGGCAATGAGGTATTCTATATTACAACAGAAGTGTCCGATGAAAAGCTAGCAAATTATCTCACCAATCTAACTAAATCCAGGGTGGTATATTCTCCATCGCTAAAATATGCACCACCACAATCACTTGCAAATATATATGAATTTACTAATGGAATAAAAGGAAGTGGTCCAGAAGGTTTCCAACCGAATATTGCTGATTCGCAACCTGGCTATAATAAATATTCACCATTATGGAAAGTTAATCTCATAACATGGAATAATGGCACAACACCACGAGAATTAACATCAGAAGAAGATGTAGTAAATGCAGTTACGAATAATGAGATAACAATAAAACCAACAGGAATAATTGTTAATTGTCCATTTGTACAATGGAAAGATGGCTCTCTAAAAATTAGAGAAAATAAAATATTGACTGAGGACTCACCATATGGTGGAGGACAAGTACTCGATATCGATACTAAAAAAATGCAAGTTACTTTTGTTGCGCATAGAGGATTTGCTCCTGATGGTTCTACCATATATTACATAGCAACAGATGCTTCTGTAGAAAAAGTTGCAGATGATTTAGGAGTTGTATTTGTGAATAAAACTGGCCCAACTCTGAGGTCCGGCGCATCATCTGATCTGTATGTATTTACAAACGGAATAAAAGGAAATGGCCCAATGGGATACCAGGCAAGTATTGCATCTACTAATGCAGGTGATGAAGCATACAGTCCATTTTGGAGAATTCAAACTGTAGCATGGAACGACCCAGAACAAGTACAATTTCTAACTATGCTTGAGGAAATAACAGAACATGCAAAACAAGGACATCTAAAGACTGAAATTGCTGGGGTGGTAGTTAATTGTCCATTCGTTGAAATATAATATCAATCTATCTTCTATCTATTTTTTTAATTAGTTAAAAATTGAAAAAAACAAATTTAGAACTCAAATTTAGAACTAAAAGTTAAATTTAAGTTGTTGTTTTCTTGAGAGATGGATAAAAAAATAAAAATAGCAATTGGAGGGGTTATTGTAGTTATTGTAATAGCTATAACAACATATACAATTTCTCCATTTTTTATTAATACCTCTCTAGATGAACCCCTTCCTGATACACGTACAAATGTAGGATTTGACGAATTTATGAAATTGAGTGAAGATGAAAGAGCTACTATGGGCAAGGATATGACCGACGAAGAAAAAGGTAACATAATGAAAGTTTTTGCACAAGAAAATATTACCATTAACAATAAAATGACTATACTGGAGAATCAAACTAATGACAAGTTGACAGGTAATTTAATAGATTCCGGTGATGGTTTTCATATGGCTTCGGGACAAGTAAAATTATTACAAATTACAGATGGTACTCAAATATTGAGATTTGAAAATCTTGATGTAACTAATGGACCTGACCTATATGTCTATCTTGCTACTGATACCACTGCTAAAGATTTTATCAGTCTAGGAAGATTGAAAGGTAATATGGGTAATCAAAATTATCCAATTCCTGAAAATATAGATTTTGAAAAATATAATACAGTATTAATCTGGTGTCAAGCTTTTTCAACATTATTTGGTAGTTCTAAATTATCTTTTACTTAATTTTTTTAAAGACTATCTTTTATATTATAATAAGAAAAAGTGTCTAATAATAAAATCTAAATACTTGTTGATAATATAAGTACAATAACAGACTCTTTAGAATCGCTCTTAGTATTACTCCCAATGGGCCCGGACTTCATGGTGTTCATA
>DATFCH010000347.1:0-9573 GCA_035253345.1 Nitrososphaeraceae archaeon | reverse complement strand
TTTAAAGCCAAAGATAAATTCATCTACAACTCCTCTTAATGGTTGACCGTTAAAGTGTTGGTTTGTCTGTGCATCATCTATGTCTATGCTGATCGTATTGTATTTGTTTATTGTTATTTGTGTCTTTACATTGTCAAATTCGGGATTTAAGAAATCACTCTTTTCAATTACATCTAATATACCCTTTATAGTAGTTGTACCATCTGGTTGAACTTGAATCGTACCTGTTGTTGCATTATCTTGCTTAAAGTTCATAAGAATCATATAATGACGATTTGTTCCATCTAAATGAACCATTGTAAACTTTGAACCAAAATCAGTGACATTTCCATTAACTACTTCTAACTTCCATTTACCATCAAGAACACTACTAGTTTGTTCATTTGGTTGTTGTGGTTGTGCACCATCTTTAATTACTAGAGAATTTATTGAACCTTTTGCAGCAAAGGTATTTTGACCATCGGTTGGTGCCATGGCTGTCACTGTATTAGTTGTTTCTGCTGTCTGTCCATATGCTATATGTGATGATTGTATTAATCCTAATGCAAATACTATTACTACAGGTATTGCTATAGAATATGCAAATATTCGTTTATTCATCGTCTTCCATCTAGTCAAATATTATAAAAGGATTGTATAGCATTTATCGAAATTGAATTTTATCAGTACTTCTAAAAATTTATTGATTCTAATTATTTCGACATTCAGCTAAAACAATTACATAAGGAATTTCAGACCAAAAGATTAGAAATTATTGTTGTTAGTATCGATAGTCCTGGTTCAGAAAATAAGATTAAATCATTCATTAAGAAATTGGGATTAACATATACATTTTGGCATAACTTTGCCCGATTATTCAAATCACTCGGTGTATCAAATCATATTTATTGGATAACAAAGGAAACGAATCTTAACAACGGAAAGGAGCCATTCGATCCCGTTTCCAATAATACCAAATCAATCATCAATGATGCGCTATCAAGAGTATCTGTTAATACAACCGCAACAACAATTACAAATGAAAAACCAATTATAAACAAAAATACAGAGACTACAAAAGCTCAAATCTCAAATGATGTGTCAAAATAGGCATAGCCGTATCATTTGCAGCTAGTTTGTTAAGTCTTCTTTCTCTTTGTATTCTTCCACTAATTCCAAGCTATATTGCTTTTATAACTGGAATGAGTTCAGAAGAATTACTAAACATAAAAGACACGAAAGCGATTGATACAAACCATCCAATAATAATAATAATATTAATAATAATAATTATAAAGATACGAATTTTGAAAATATAAATCGTATATCTTCAAGATCAAGGTCAACCACTAAAAAACTATCAACTGCTGTTTCGAAAATATCCTTTATTAAATCTCAAACTTTTATGAGATGTTGCTATTTATACTAGGGTTTTCAATAGTCTTTGTAGCATTAGGTGCATCTATAACTACGATAGGTTCAGCTTTTCATGAATATACAATATAGATTGAAAGAATTGATGGTATAATGTTAGTTATTTTTGGATTAAATCTTTAGGAATTTTGAAAATACTGGAAATCAAAGAGATTGGGGCATAAAATTTTCCAAAAGACCTGCGGGTCATATAGGCGCACTTATAATAGGCATGGGATTTTGAGCTGGATGGACTCCATGTATAGGTCCGATTCTTGCAAGTATTCGTACATTAGTTGTAACTACATCAATATATGAGGGAATTTCTTTGTTAGTATTCTATTCAATGGGTCTAGCAATCCCTTTTCTCATTTCAGCTATTTCTATCGACAAATATATGCTCACCCTCCAAAAAATTAGAAAGTGGATACCATGGATTCATCGCTCTAGCGCAATATTGCTAATATTAGTTGGTATTTTATTAATTTCTCGTTTTTAACTTTATTGACAAATTCTCTAACTGGCTCTATTCCAATATTCGGATGATCCCATTTAAAACAATATAAAGTACATTAATCATTATGGAATACTCGTGGATTGTATATTTTCTAAATCTTTTTATAGTAATATACAATAGTCGCATTACAAATATAATAGAATATTTTTACAATTAGATCTCTTTCTATTTCATATTATACGAAAATAATTTGCTCTTATTTACAAATGTTTCATCCAAGCTTAAAGCTGGATAACACGACAAATTACAGATGTATTTACATTAACTACATTTCTCCCTGAAGAAAGTTGGTGTGTACCGGTTTACTTAGAAAGATGAGAGATGGAATGACTGTGTAAGATATCCACACGCGCACACACACGTTGCTAGTCCAATAAGATAAAGAAGAGGATGTCACGACCGATCATACCAAAAGTACATTTGCAAACAATGTGAGAGGATTCAATGATATAACAAAACAATACTATATTTCATTATTCACGTACACCTCTGAAGATATGGTTTCTGCTGACAATGTACCTGTACTTTATACTTTGGCCTGAATTTTTCATTGTACGAGAGAGGTATCATGTGAGGTAGTGGTACCTCATATTCAAGATGTTATAGATTTATCAGAACAGTTATGGAAAAGTTATAGTCTTCATTATCCTCTTCTACTACTAAACTTGATGGTCCTGCTGTAGAAAATGATGAATTCTATCAAAGCAGGACTAAAAGGTAGATCACATCATTAAGAGATAATAAATTATGAAGAAATCCTAGAAAAAGATGGTCAAAACCATGGAGAGTTAGAGGTATATTTGACAAGGATCATCCAATGATTACATGTATTCATCAGAGAGGAAATTACTATTTAAAGGTAATTCCAAAACATTTCAGTTTATTTATAACAATAGAAGAACAAAGACAAGAGGAGAGGAAAGGTTCATGGAATTCCTTTGCTATCAGTAGCTGAAACATTCAGAAATAAAAGCGATTAATTTAATATTATGATTATCTTTTTACCTGGAATCATCTACTATACATGAGCATTGCTCAACCTTCTCCCCTCTTCTTGTTGCGCATCTAGATATTGTACATAAGGTGATGATGATAGCTCTAATGTGGATGTAAAAAAGGATGAATAATGAAATGAAAGATATATTTAGTTATTGTTATTACTTTTCTTTTGTCTCCATAATTATTATTCGTTGTTATTTCAGATTTAATTTTCCAATGTAAATATTCATCATATAGATATACAACAGTAAATAGCACATCATCTTTTTTTCTTACCAAGTACTACCATCCAACAACTGAGTCACTGTAATTATTAATGTCGAAATCTATAAAATTGCCAAGAGATACAACAACATCAGGCTAGCTAACCAAAATCATTACCCTGTCTGTCTTGTTGTTTAAATATAAAATGAATAAATTTTTGCCGATAGTTTTAGGCGTATCTTGCAATATGATTTATTTTCGATCGAATATAAATATAGTGTTTTATAATGTAAAATATCGACGATCATACAGCAACAAGCTCAAGAAATGATGTAAATACTGATGATCATGCGTCAACACGCTAAGAATATTTTTCATTTTTTCGTTAGGCGATTTGACATCAAACTAAACCTCTCTAGGTTGAAATTTAATAGAAGAAAAAACATTCTAGCTTCTAAGTCTAGTCTTTTCTTCCTCTATGATATTAGAAAATAGAAGAAAATACCGCAATAATAATAGTGTATATTCATTCGTCCTTATATTGAATGTTTTAGTTATTAGTCGCATAGGATCTAGGATGAATCTTTCTCTCTGGTTGTTGTAACCACATCTTCACTTTGCATTATGAAAACCTAAAGAATCAGCTAAAACAATTGCAAATAAGCGCTAAATAATTAAATCAACATAATAAAAATATTGAGGAGTTGTCCCATTATACGATGCAAGTCCAAATTTTATTGCAGGACACTTCTTACTTAAAGCACCCTGCGATACAAATGCAGCAGAAAAAATGGAATTCCAGGAATTATATACACCTAAACCATTTGTTACAGCAATTGCAGGTCATATCGATGAGTCTGCAGACATGACTCATGTTGAAGCAATTTCATTATACTATAGTGGACTGCATCTCCATCAACTGATACTAAATTACAGAGCTGTGTTTACCATGCACACATACCTTGATCCTCTTAATGGAGGTTCACCTCGAAATACAGATGTTGACTTGTTAAATTGTTTTGGTAATGAAGTTATCTTTAATCAAGGTGATGCTGTAGACATGAATGTTCAACGAACGCTTGGTTCAATAGAAAACTTTTACGAATCAGATCCGCTTTTACCAGATTGTAACGAACCTCCATTTCAAAGCAACCCAGTATCTAGCTTGAATGATGAAGATTCTTCTCTATAATTATTTTTCCAACTCCGCTTAAAACGTAATAAATTTCATCTGACTCATGAGGTTCTTGATTATCTTTCTGATTTTTTTTTTAGGTTGATTCAAAATATCCATAAAGTATATTGATTTAGGAAAATTAGACAAAAAAGTATCTAAATCAAAAATTTGGAAATTCTGTAACTGCAAGCTCCCTATCTACTAAGCAGTTTTAAATTCAGTTCTTTCATGTGGTTTTAATTTTTCCCATAGCAGACCAAATATAACTCCCAATATAATCCAGAACATGGTGATTGTCGACATACTAATTATTCTAAATCCATATACCAAATCCATTGGCGCAGTTATTTTGTCAGGATTAGGAGGTACTGCTATGAATGCTCCAACCATTACTATTGCATAAATAACCGATATTGTTGCAAATTTTAAAATAATTTTTTTTTATATTTTTGAGATTATCCTAATCTATTGCTTTAGAAGATCTAAGACTTCAATAGATGTTTAAATAGCAAATACCTGTAGAAGTTATTAAGACACTAAAAAGTAACCTGATCCTTGGTTAAATAAATAGAAACCAATTTTGGCATATAATGAAGAAAAAAGATCAAGAGGAATGGTTTTTAACGTCGATAATTTACACTTTTAACCGCAATTTTTGCAATTAATCCAAACTGAGTTCACAGTTTATCCTTTTATTGAATATGAAATAGTATAGTTAATATTTTATTTTTTTATATTTTATTACACAATATAGGAGAAACAAATTAGATACATGCAAATTGTTTTGATGGTAAAAACGAAAAATGTAAATTCAATAATACTTCCGTAATAGTTTTATCTTTTGGCTACATTCTTTTTTCCTGAGTATTGATAATAGCTATTTTAATATCATCACCATCTATCCATGATATTGCTGTAAGGTCTTCCGAACTAGATGTGAAAGGATAATGTTTAGTTATCTGACCGCTAGCAAAAGGACCATTTCTTAACATATTTCCATCTTTGTCAATCACAGCCAGAGTTACCGTTCCATTTCCTATATAACTATAATCTTCCTCATAAGTAGTGCTCTTCTTTAAACCCTCAGAATTTACAAATGTAATCCATGCATTATCATTGGAGTCTGTAACTAAATACTGTGTTGTTGGAGGTATCCATTGTTCTGAAAGCAGGTGAATTGGAATCGGTTTACTAAATGTCATACCTTTATCGTTAGATTTTGCATAATAGAATCCTTGTCCTTGAGAAGCTGTTTCACTTCCTGTAAACCAAGCTATATGTAATTGACCATTTCTATCGAATGCCATACCCGGTCCTGCATCAGGACAAGCATTCATAAACCAATCATCACGACCTATTCTACTAGGTTCCGAAAATATTTTTGCAGAGCCATCATCAATTGAATGTTCTACTGTTATATCTCTAATAACGGCAATATCTCTTTCGGGATTTTGATACAATGTTTTTGTTTCGTTTAGGACTTTTACAGAAGCATTAGTAAAGACAGACCTACTAGATGTATATACTTCATTATCTGGACCTAATGCAACAACCGTGGAACAGCATTGACATGCTGATTTGTCAGCTATGTGACTATCTTCAAAAGTTTTACCTCCGTCTTGTGATGAAACAATTCGAAGGACAGTAGGAGTTCCAGCATTGTTTTCTGTAATAGAGTAATCCAAATTTAGATAAGATAGATAAAGATGATTATCTTTGGATACTGTTAAAAATGGATAAGATTGTTCACCAGGAGGATCGTTAGGAGCAGGATTTATAGCCGGCTCAAAAGTTTTGCCTCCATCAAGTGATCTGGCAAACTTCATTGTTACTTGTCCATATGGGAATTTCTCAGGTTGTGAATGATCGGCATTATACCAGACAACATAGATTTCAGAATTTGGACCAACTGCTATTGCAGGGGGACTCCATTGATCCTCGAGTGATACATTTCCTTCTATGGTATTTACACGTACAGGATCAGAGAATGTTTTTCCCATATCTTTAGAACTTTGTAAATATAGATTACCTTCTCCTTCTCCTATACCATTTTCTTCTCTAAAATAAAAGGCATGAATAATTCCCTTTTTTTCATCTATTATCACTGCAGGAGTTGTAGCGTTCTTTATTGTAAAATAAGTAGCATTTCCAATCGCATTATTTACATACGATTGCATTTCATTTGAGTTGTTATTAATAATAGTAACATTCTTTGGTTGTTGTTGTTGTTGTTGCTGCTGTGGTTCAATTGCAAATAATTTTTGTTCGCCTGCAAAGATAAGTAAGAAGACAAAAGATCCAATTATAAAAAATAATAATGTAATGTTTTTCATTATTTTTTATAAGATATGTTAGAATGATAAATATTTTCTAGTACATTTCACGAATATATCATCAATACCAAATAAGATTTTGATAAATGTTAAAAAAAAGATTTTCATTATTTGTTCATCCAAATATAGGCATGTAACTAGCTAAAGAATTAGTAAGCAAAGTTAACAATCCTGTCAATAAAAGGATCCCAATTATTATTATCAGTGCAGCACTTGAGTGATGTATCCAAGGTATCCAATTTCTTATTTTTTGAAAAGTAAGCATGTATTTATCAATAGCTAGTGTAGATGCAATAAAAGGAACTGCCAAACCTAATGAATAAAATATCAATAAGGAGACACCTTCATATATTGATGTAGTAGCTGCAGCTATTGTCAATATGCTTGCTAAGATTGGACCAATACATGGAGTCCATCCAGCTCCAAATCCCATGCCTATTAATAAAGCACCTATGTGTCCAGCAGGTCGTTTTGAAAATTTTAATCCCCAATCTTTTTGAGATCCTGGTATTTTCAGAATTCCTAAAAGATTTAATCCAAATATCACTAAAAGGGTACCACCTATAATTTCAATCCATCTGCTAAATTCATGAAAAGCTGAACCTATCATAGTTATAGATGCACCTAATGCTACAAAGACTATTGAAAACCCCAGTATG
Source organism: Nitrososphaeraceae archaeon (assembly GCA_035253345.1). GTDB lineage: Archaea > Thermoproteota > Nitrososphaeria > Nitrososphaerales > Nitrososphaeraceae > TH1177. Next base: position 2,292 of record DATFCH010000347.1, on the reverse strand, counting down.
AATAGACAACCTCTTAAAAAAGTAGTAGATCTTAAAACAGATATTTTTATGGAAAAATTTAAAAAAAATCCTTTTCTTTCTCTTCCGGTATAATAACTAGAATCTTTGAGATTTATTTTATTTTTTATTTCGTCTATATGATTATTTTCCTTTCCTCTTTCTTTTCGTGTTTTTAGTAATTCTTCCGAACTCATTCCTGTAATAAAAGCAATATAGCTCGGGATAAGTGGAAGAATACAAGGAGAAAGAAAACTAAGTAAACCAGCCGCAAATGCGACAGGTATTCCTATTTTTACTAAGTTATTTTGAGTATTTTCTGTGGAAATGTTATTAATGTCTATAATCGTTGAATTCCTATTCTCTTTTGTTTCAATCAGGTTTTTAGAAGCCTGTGATTTTCTATCTAATTGCGTATTGTCTATTGTTGAAGTAATAGTCTCATCATTTGTTCTCATTGCTACTGTAGAAAGAGCATTCTTAATGATTGATTTTGTTTGATTCGAAATAGGATCAAAAGGACCTTTCCATTGATAAAGTATATTGCCTTCTTTATCAACTAAATAAGATTCAGGAACACCTAATGTTTTAAATAATCTTGCAAATTGATTATTAGGATCATGCCATAATGTATATGTGACGCCTAATCGTTGAGAAAATGATTTAATCCTATTTTCCATTCCTACACTATCTACACTTATTCCTACAATTTCTAAACCATTTTTATTATATTCTTTATTAAGTTGTTCCAAACCAGGCATTTCTTCTCTACAAGGAAGACACCAAGTCGCCCAAGCGTTTAATAGTATTATACCTCCAGTTGTATTAGCAATTGTTACAGGCTTACCATTGTTAAGAGAAAGAGCAGTATATGAGGTAATTTTATCTTTTGATACAAATTGCTCCGATTGTTGTTGTGCTAAAACATTAATTCTACTATTATTTGTCATTGTCTCTGATAAAATGAGTAATGAGGTTCCTAATACTAAAAAGCTAAAAATTATAACAATTAACCTAACTTTCAAATAAACACCATTATATTTTTTTTAAATATGGTATTCTCACTTAAAAATGTCTGTCAATAGATAATTTCTCAAAAAGCATAATTATTAAATTTTTATCATGTATTATAGGGTACTGCTTTGTGCAGTTTATTGTTGATTGAATATTTTTTATTAGAAATAATAATTTTAGGAATATTATCACAATTTCTCTTATCATTTAGAATATATATGTTTATTAGTACACATATGGAAATGGCTATGGAAATTCAATTATTTCTTGAAAACAAGTATATAAATAGTTTTTAATAACCTCATCACATACTATCTAAATTCATAAATAGTTTAGAAAGAATATCATCACAATCTCTTAGGGAATTAAAAAATCTTCGGCAGCTTATCATAGCCTGGGCTTTATAATTGTATTTGTTACCATTCTATAATTTGTTCAGACTGTGAAAGTTAAAGATATTTTAGATCAAATTATTGTAAAACTATAAAGAGGATCCACAATTTTGTATTAAGAACCCCTTAATGCAGTGTTACTATGACTATTTTATTACTTCTAAGAAATCCCTAGAGAATATAATTAATTTTTTTAGGAGCCTTCAGCACAATCATATCCTATTAACAAGTTAAAAGAAATCATCATAAGAGACCATTCTAAAAGTGAAAAATACAATTGCAAATGAATATTGTGAGCAGAGGTAAAGATATTGTTATTCAATTTTTAATTTAGTAAAATCATTAAATAGTATATTATATCCCTAATTACAATATAGACAAATTTCTAATATTGTCATAGCTCTAATTCTGAAAACGTTTTCTCACTATAAAATGGGCTATGACTTTTTTTAACTAGAAATATCTTTAACATCCTTAACTTCTTCTTATCAATTAGAAAGATTGTTACATTAAAATATGAAATAATAAATGATATTCATAAATAACTAACAATTATAGGAAAGAAGTAAAAATTAAAAATGTCATGGTAGAAATAACAATATATTGTATATTAGTTTTGGTTACCATTCATATTATAATATGTAAAGTAGAATAAAAAGTTATTATTACAAATGACGAATTCCGATATTGATATATATGGTCACTAATTCTTCTAATTCTATATACCAACTAAGTGAAATTAGAAACTTTTAAATATCTTTTGTAATGTGACAAGAAATTAATATTTCAAAATAGAAACAATAAGATATATTATGTTATTATTATATATATAATAATATCTTAACTTCGTTTACTGTCACTTATATAGTACTTTATCTTTCTATTAAAT
>DATFCH010000346.1:0-7650 GCA_035253345.1 Nitrososphaeraceae archaeon | reverse complement strand
ATCCTCATTATTGTCGCTATGTGACCAATGTGACCTTTGTGATCCAATTTCAATATCCGTATTTGTTGTTAGTAAATCATCGCGATCTCTGCTCTTATTATTTGAAATACTATTTTTTCTGTCACAAAGGTCATATAGGTCACATTCATCATTAATAGTAGAACTTTTTTCTATTGTTTTATTGCTACTGTTATTGATACCTTTATCATCATTACCTTTATTATCGATTATAGATGAATTCGATAATTTTTCACAACTTTTATCTTCATTTTCTCTTAATAATTTTATATTGCCAAATAATTTATTGTGATATTTATAAGATTCTGGTTTAGAAAAATATCGAATTAACTTAAGGTCTTTCTCGTATTCATCAATAAATTCTTTAATTTTTAGTCTGTTTCTATTGATATCCAGTAATTGGAATTCTTCATGGTTATTTATAAAATCTGCTAATGGACCGCTGAAATTATTAAGATCGATTCGATATCTTGCAAGACCCAATATTTCATAAATTAACCATTCTTTCTTAATATTTTTACAATTTTTTGGGATTCTTATAGGTGAAACATGTAAAAAATTATCGAATTTATTTTTATTCGATAATTTCGATATATTGGTTTCATTGTTTTTTATATCTTCATTCAAAATAATTTCGTTTTGAGTATCATCAAACTCTATTAACGGATAATAGAGATACTCCCTTTTGTCCAATTCAGACTTAATTTCACCAAGATAATCATTATTAATCAATTCAACAATAATTTTTTTTCTTAGATTATCAACTCCAATATTCTTTCCTGTCATCTTTTTGTAATGATCTGCTAATTCTTTTGTTGTAACTGCAATTATTTTCTCTTTTGTTCCATCCTTTTCATCGGGTTGACTTTTAAATTTGAAAAGTGGCAGAAATATTTCTTTATAAAATTTGACTTTGTATGAAGGAATCCCACTAATATTTTGGGTTATATGTAAAACTTCTGCCAGGTCTTCGAGATTTGCTATTATCAATTCTTTGTTACCATAAACTAATTTTTGTCTATAATCCATCTTCGCTAAAGGTATAATATTGAGAAAAGAAAGTAATCGTTGTAATATACGCATATCTGGACCCTTCTCTGCAGGAAAAACTTCTCCTAATAAAGGACCGTATGGGATCCAAACAGGATTAGATGATTTTTTTCTATCACCAGCATCATCTTGAGATTCACCTATTTCTTTACGACCTGATATGTTTAAGAGTTGATATTTAAGAAATAATATACATTTTTTTGCTGTTTCAATATCTTCATCTGAGATAATGATCTTCTGTTTAACTTCATCAGGTAGGCTCATTGTCTGCCCCGTTAAATTTTTCTTCTATAGTTTCATTATATGTGTCATAAGATAATATCATTTTACAATTTATACAAAATTTACCATCAGATTTATTTGGTTCAAAGCAGTTAGGACATTGCTTTGACTGTAATGATTGCGTTCCTTTATCTTCTGTTCTAATGATTCCTTTTTTCTGTAATAATATCTTTGAAGGTTCATTACTAAGATGAACATATACTTGTGGCATCTTACTTGACATCGTCCATCCAGCATGTGACCTAAGAACTGCTTCTGTAAGAAATTGACTTTTTTCTGTTAATGCTGAATGTCTGAACACATAGAGATTCCAAGGCTTTGTAAGCATATTTTTTATTAGTGTTTTATCAGGTTCAGGAATTGTTTCATTTTTTAATAAAGAAGGAAAATATCGTTTTCTATAATATTCATAATGACTTGATAAACCTTCATAGGTAAGTTTTGTTCCATGATTATTTCCTTGAGAAATAAAAATCCAAGAATCAGGGTTTGAATGAGTTGGATGTTCTTGTAGCCATTCTTTCAGATATGGCAAAGAATCAATTAGTGGAACTGTTCTTGAACCTGTCTTACCTCCAGTGATCCGAACTTCAGCATATTGTATTCCTTCTTCATTAATTCGAAATTTAATATCTTTAATTTTAAGATTTAAAATCTCATTAGGTCTAGCAGACATATCATTTGCTAATGAATGGTAACATCTATCCCTACTGAAATGACAATATTTCAAAAATATTACATGTTCTCTTGATTCCCAAATGTCTGCTGGTTTGTAGGATGTTTTTTCTTTTCTAGGAAGTCGTTTTATACATTGCATACATGAAGGAGTAGTTCTATTCCTATGATCTGGTTCATCTGGATTGTATAGCCATCTGAAGAATTTGGTTAAAATTATCTGTCTTCCATTGTATGAGCCAATCCATTTACTTGCAGGATCTTCTACTATTGGTTTTCTAAGTTTATTGAGAAAATCAAGAATATCATGTTTTGTCATATTTCTAAAAGATTTCTTATCTTGAAAATGGTTAGATAACCATGTTAGAACCTTTATTTTACTTTCTTTTGTTGAGTTTTGAATGTTTATTTCTATCTGTTCTGCAATGATATAATCACAAATTATAATTGCATTTTCTAGATTCTTTCTGGCTAACTCTTTCAGTATTTTATTAAAATATGGTCTAGATAATCCGTGTGTGATAGAATCTATTTTTCTTTCTAGTTCTACATATCTACTATCTGATATTGCAACCTTTGATATCTGTGGATCTTGCAGAGTCATTTCCTTTTTATAAAATATTTTCTCCGGAATGACTTGGCTTTTGGCGTAAATATTGCTTTCTTTAGAACCCACATCCGAAGCGCCGGGAGTGGGACTCGAACCCACGAGTCCAAGAGGACATCAGCTAGCCTGTCAATTTAAATTCCATGATCTCGAGGCTGACCCCTTTTAAGGTCATTGACTTACCTAGCTTGGGTACCCCGGCAATCGATTAAATAATTTATTATTTAATATATAATAATATTTACTAATAAATAATTCATCTTGTATTGTCTTATTTCAGGTATTATTACTTTTTATACTATTAAAAAACATTATTACATACAAAAATTATTATATAAATATAAGACATATATAATTCAAATAATAATATTTTAAATCCCACGAAGTGTAAACTAAAATAACAAATAACAAATAAAAATTGTAATGTTTTATAAAAGATCATGACGCCATTATTGTTAAAAGACAAAAATCTACAAAAAATTCTTTTAGATATCGGATACAATTCATTTTATCCAATTCAAGAACAGGCTATTTCGAATGGCCTTTTAAAAGGAAAAAACCTACTTATTACTTCGCCTACTGCTAGCGGAAAGACACTCATAGCAATTATGGCTGCTCTAAAGAAAATAGGGTATAATCAGAAAGTCATCTACATGACACCTCTTAGATCTTTAGCAACTGAAAAATATTATGATTTTTTAGAATTAAACTCTAATTTAATAAATAACATTGAAAGTAATTTAACAGAAGATCCTGAAAATACAAATCCAGGAAAAAACCCTTCCTCAAAAAAAAGAAAAACACCCAAAAGGAAAAATATTACTGTCAAACTTGCGATGGGAAGTTACGATTCTCCTGGCAAGGATCTTCTTAATGCCGATATAGTAATTTTAACCAATGAAAAATTGGATGCATTAATTAGAAATGATTCTGAATTACTTACTAACGTTGGATTATTTGTTATAGATGAAGTTCATCTAATTGGAGACAAAGACCGCGGTCCAACTCTGGAGATGATGTTAACAAAAATTAAAATGTTTTATCAAGAAGCACAAATTCTAGCATTAAGTGCAACAGTTTCCAATTCCCACGAGATAGCTGATTGGTTAGGCTGTAAATTGATCACGAGTAATTGGAGACCTACTGAACTTCTTGAAGGCGTATATGATAGTGGTAAGGTGCGGATGAATAATAATTCAAGCATAAAAATAAGCAATTTCTATAATTTCAATTCTATTCCTGTCGCAATTGCTATCGATTCTTTGCAAAATGGAGGTCAGTCTATTATTTTTTCGGAGACACGAAAACGTGCGGTATCTCTTGCTACAAAGTCTGTTGATGGTGTTTTTAATTTATTAGATAAAGATCAGAAAGAAAAAGCTCAAAAATTATCATTAAGAATATCAAAAATTTCAGATGATACAGATATTACTAAAAATCTTATCAGTATTGTGTCAAAAGGTGTTGGGTTTCATCACGCAGGATTGAAACAATCTATACGAGAAATAGTCGAAGATTCATTTAAGCAGGGAATAATCAAATTATTAGTTGCTACTCCAACCCTAGCAGCTGGAGTAAATTTACCCGCACGCCGAGTAGTTTTATCAAGTATATTAAGATATGACTATGAAATAGGAACAAATATACCTATTAGTATCTTAGAATATAAACAATTTTGTGGAAGAGCGGGGAGACCAAAATATGATACATTTGGAGAAGCAATAATTATACCAGAATCTGGCATGAATTCTGAGGAATTATACGATCATTATGTACTCGGGACCCCTGAACCTGTAAATTCAAAACTTTTTAATGAAAAGGCTTTACGCTTCCATGTTCTCAGTATTATTTCCACCATACCTGGTATGAAAAAATCAGAGTTGTATGATTTATTTTTGAATACGTTATTTGCTCAAGATTATAGAAAATCTACAGTAATTTTCAAAATAGACGTTGCACTGGAATCACTTGAGGATTGGGAACTTGTTAAATCAAAAAATGAAAGGTATATTTCAACAGATTTTGGAAAAAAAACCTCTGTTTTGTATATAGATCCACTGACAGCAGTTGAATTTAAAAATGCATTAAATACAATAAATAAAATAAATACAAATGAATCAGGAAATACAATAAGTCAAAATATGGAAGACGGATATAGCAATAACAATCTTATTTTAAAATTTTTACATCTTATTTCTGAGTGCTCTGATTTTTATCCAAAGCTTTCTTTGAGAAAGAAGGATATGGATTATTTTCACAACTTTGTCAATAAAAACCTGGATAACAATCTATTATTTGACCTAAATGAATACAATTGTTCAAGAAGTTTTTTGGCTCTTTATGAATGGATTAATGAGAGTAGTGAAAGAAATCTAAATGATCGATTAGGAGTTGAACCTGGTGATATGCATAGAATTGTAGAATCGTCTGACTGGTTATTATATACGTTATATGAATTTGCAAAATTATTCAAAAGAAATGATATTCTTGAAATCTTATTCAATCTACGAATTAGAACAAAGTATGGAATCAAGCAAGAGTTACTCCCATTAATTAAATTAAAGGATATAGGGAGAATACGTGCAAGATCATTATATAACGCCGGATTTAGTGATATCCAATTATTAAAATCTGCTCCTGAATCTGCACTATCTAATATATCTAAAATTGGGCCATCAATTGCAAAAAAAATCAAAAGACAATTGACAGGACCATTAAACTAATAGATCACCACACCACATCTACTTGTTTTTTGAGATTGAAATTTTTGTTACTTTTAGTAAAATATACATATAATAATGAAATAAACTAGTGGCTAAATATATGATATTTTCTGACATCAATTCAGTTATTATGGTATTTATTTTTGGGTTATTTGCTTCAGCAATTTCATTTCTTACTATTTACTTTGTTATGCCAAAATCGATTACATCACTACGAGAAAAAGGAAGCATAGTTCAAGATTATCATAAACCTGAAAAACCGATGATTCCTAGACCAGCAGGTCCAGTTTTAATAATTGGAATTGCAATATCATTAATAGTAGTTTATCTTTTAACATTCAACGAAAAATGTCTTGCTATTCTGCTTACTACAGTTATTGCATTTTTAGTAGGATACATAGATGATAAAAAAGTAATGCCAGGTTGGTTCAAACCTGCTGCATTGTTGGCTTCTGCTCTACCTATTATCTTGTTGGGAGCATATGATACTAATCTAAATCTTATATTTGGACATGCCTTCATTCCACTTTTATATATACCACTTATTCTAATAGCTATCCCTGTAATTGGAAATACTGTTAATTCGATTGATGTATTGAATGGTGTAGCTAGTGGTTTTATGTTAATTGCCTGTATCCCTTTGATGATTAGTGTATTTATATTTGGAAGTATAGAAGTTTTTTTGGCATCTCTTACTTTATTTTTTGGAACTATTGCTCTTTACAAATTCCATAAATTTCCAAGCAAAATATTTCCGGGAGATTCGGGTACTTTGTTGTTAGGTGCTATGTATGGTGCAATAGCGATAGCAGGCAAATCAGAACTTATCGCAATTATTGCATTACTACCAGCAATATTTAACTCGTTTCTCTTTCTTTCTAGTGTAAAAAGAATAGTTGAACATAGAGAAATCACCGCAAGACCTACATTCTTAACTGATGATTTTAAACTAGCTGCTTCTAAAGATAGAAAAGCACCAATCACACTTTTACGACTACTTTTAGTAGACGGTGCACTTTCAGAAGATGAATTGGGTAAAAGGATCTTCAAACTTGCAATTTTCTCATCCATTTTGGCATTGATTTCAATTGTTATTCAATATTATTTCGTTATGGGTGGTAGAATTTAAATGGCTAGTCTATATACACTTATTGGAATAATTTGGTGTACGCTTTTAGCAATTTCTGCTTTTTTGGTAATTTTTATTGCGCCAATAAATATTGTAATTTTTAATAACAGATTGGATTTGTATATTACATCAATAATACAGGCAACAATTGCTGTAACGATAGTATTAATATTGATAGTCCTTTTGAACTATTTAAAGAGACTTTATATTCAAAAAAAATTGAATATATAACAATTCCCACTTTATATTATATTATTATTTCAATAAATAAATTCAAATTCTATTAGATTAAACCTATTCCAAATGAACCATTTAGATAGGAAAATATCAAACTCTGATTCAGAATATATTATCAATTTATGGAAAGCATTTTGCAGATCTAGAAAAGCACTATCTTTAGAATATAATACTACTGATGCAGTTATTAATAAGTGGAATAATCGGTTTTTTAATATTACTTCGGTTGAACAAATTAAAAAATATGCAGAGGAAAACATTACAGTAGAAGGTCATGTTTTAGATGATCCATTCTAATATACATTATTCCGATGAAGCATAAATATTTTTTTCTGCTATATATGCTGATTTTATTTGTGAATAGCCTCTCTCTTCTAAAAATAACCAATTTTTTCCACAGATGACACAGGTTATTTTTTTATCGGTAGGTAAAAATTCGAGCTCATAATGACTGCAACGGATCTGATATTCCACTTTCATGGCTTCCATTTCTTTAATTGTATTAATGTGCCTGACAGAATTTTCTGTCAACCTAATTCATCATAATATATCTTATAATAAGGTTATATCACTTTATCTATCTATCTATCATTTTTTTACCATATCTATAAAAATTTCTGTTTAGCCCTTTTTAATAAATATAAAAATTTATAATTATAATATTTGAGACCCGATAAAACAAGATTATTATATATATTGAAAATATTTGAATATTATGGGTTATAGAAGTTAATGTATATGTATTTATAACTCATTGTGAATTGAATATTGCTTTCTACCGGCTCAATTCTTTAAATTTTTAGTATCATTTTAATATAAACAAAAACCATTTGACAAATATAAATACGGTCTTAAAATTTAGTATTACATTGAATTTCGATAATAGATCTTGTATAATCTTTATTTTCTTTTAAATAATTTATTATTGG
>DATFCH010000345.1:0-7615 GCA_035253345.1 Nitrososphaeraceae archaeon | reverse complement strand
TGACAGGGAATTAATTTAGAGTAAGATGGAACTGATCTTTTTATTAAGTAAAATAAATTATTCATTTGGATTAAAAAAAGGTTTAATTTTGTTATACACTTAATCCTAAAAATGTTTCTTTTTTTACTAATCCATTCATCTGGTAAAAAAATAATTAATTTATTCTGATACTTAATGACTAGTTCTCCGACTCTGTAGAAACCATCATAGCTAACAATATTTTATAATCAACTAATAAACAAATAGCAATCCAAATACTTTAGATTGGCAGATCAGGTATTACGTATCCTCGCGCATTGTAGGATTCCGTTGTAGTTGCATAGAAAGAGCAACCATATATACGCAGTATAGCAACCCATAGGACTGGTTATATTAAGACAGTATGAAGGTAAGAGACATAGAATGTTTACAGACTGGCTGCTTGAAGCATACTTTTTGAGATTATTCTTGCAATTAACCAAAATACCTCATTATACAACTCTACAGAAATTTACCGATAGGATTAATTTCATGATGCTTGGGAAGATAATTTCATTATTTATACCCTTTACAGGTACAAGACACATATTTACTGATATTGATGCAACTGGATTCAAAATAACACATGCATCAGAATATTCTAACAATAAAGCCAAATTGAGAAAAAAATATGTTAAACTGTCAATTGGAGCAGATGTTCTTAAGCAAATAATATGCAAGATAAAGATTCTGAGAGATCTCCTACTAAACACGATAATATATATTTCAAACCAATTGTGAAAATGATCTCAGAACTAAGAAGACTATTTCGTATTCATACCAGATAAAGGATATGATAGTGAAGAGAACCATATACTTGTAAGAGAGAATCTAAACGGATTCATTAAAATACCACCACGATATGATAATGTGCCAGTATGGAAAACAAAAGGAACATACAGAAAAGAGATGAAAGGTGACTATTCAAAGATTCTGTACAATCAGCGCAACAAGAACGAAACTATTGTATCCGTTATAAAGATTATTTGGAGAACACATAATATCCAGATTAAGAAGAAGGCAAAATAGGGAATTGACATTCAGGTGTATGACATATAATACTCACAGAATAGTGAAATTAGTTGTTCTGACGAGGGTTTCTACAGAGCCAGTTCACCATTTAATTATAAATATTTGTGTCATTGAAATGTAATTAATTATATTTATTGTTTAGTCTATTTTGTATTAATAAAAATTTTTCTATACTTCTGTTTTACTATAGGTTTTTCGAAAGATGAACTATTTTTCTCTTCTATATTACACATATGAGGTTGCTTAAAGCTTTCTTCTATTGCTCATTCCTCAGGCCAAAGCTCGTCAAACATAAAAATGAGAGAATTCCTAATTAATTTATGAAGTACCTATGTATTTTTTCCAAATTCCTGAAGCGTTGGAGGAATAATTTCAATTAAAAATTTTTTCTAATTCTGATTCTTTTACTTTTTTTTGCTTCTAGATACACTAACAATTGAATGAGTTGCTAGTTCTGTTTTAAAATTTTTTGATATATGTATTTTCGATATTTGCTATTTTTTATCATAATTATTAATTTTTATCTTGAGTATACCATTGATCTATTTTTTTGTAATTATTCTTTGTTATGCTAGATTTAAATCATTAACGATATATCTCTATGTATGGAATGTAATATTTGTGCGGTTGAAGATTTTGTTTTTCGATGTAATTACTGTAACCAATTCTTTTGTAGCGAACATCGTTTACCGATAAATCATGATTGCTACGGTATTAATCAATATTTAGAAAATAGAAAAAAATCATCAACTTATGATAGATCACACAAAAATAATTCTTATCATAGCATTACCCAAATTATAAATTTACATTTTTCTAAAACAGAGATAAAACACCTTCTAATAGCAACAATTTTAGTTACATTAGTTGGAATGTCACTAAATAATTATCGCTATATATCAATCGAGTTTCTTGTTATTTTTATAATTGCTTTTTTATTTCATGAACTAGCCCATAAGTTTTTAGCAAATTTTTATGGAAGTTGGGCTGAATTTAGAACAGAAATTTATGGCTTAATTATAACGGCAATTTCCGCTATCCCATTTATGCCTTTTAAATTTATTGCTCCTGGAGCAGTAATGGTTGGAATTTCGGAAACTAGAAAATTAGGAAAAGTAGCTTTAATTGGACCGATAACAAATATAATCATGGGATTTATATTTCTCATATTTTCATATCAATATCCATATTTAATATACCTGAGTATTGGTGCAAGTTTTAATGCATGGATAGCTATGTTTAATTTACTACCTTTTGGGGTATTAGACGGACAAAAAATTTTTAATTGGAATAAAATCGTATGGGTTTGTGCAATGGCTGTTACTATGATTTTATTCGTGGTGTCATACCTTTAACATTAAATAAACTACAATCTTCAAAGCCTAGAGAAAACAGCAGAATAGAGAATAAAAGAAATTGTTTACAACAATATTTTCAAATTTATATGCCAATAGTTAATTCGCATTCAAAATTGTATAATCCACTTGAAGGTTTAAAATCTAGTCACAATACTCCTTCATGCAATTTATTCACTAACATTCTAAAAATATTTTCAAAATTTTTAAGAACAATTCAATAAAGTTATTCCTCTGATATATCGATAATTTATATTATATTTCATTCCTATTTGTATTCCGTTTCCGTTATTTTTGTCCCTATTCTTTGTTTTATATAATTTTTACATAAATCCATCAAGTACTTTCACATAGCTCAAGAAAATATTGATCATATTATTAAAAAGAAATAAAAAATAATATAATAGAATTTTTATACATGAATCTAAAAATAAAGTTGGGTTGTTAGAATTCAATTATCTAATACTTGTTCAAGTCTTGAATGACATCTAATACATTTATAATCTCTAAGGTTTTTTTCGTCAATATGTATTATTACATACTCTTTGCAACTACCACAATACATGATAGATCCTGTAGTAGTAAAATCCATATACTATATAGATAAAAGAATCTATTAAATTTGTCGAAAATATCCCATAAAGTGATATTCGAGCAAAATAAAATGTCAAGATACTATGATTTAATAAAAGGTAAAAAAGCATGACAATAAATTTTTATATTTTTATCATTTATTATTATATTTCAATAGAATATCATAGATTCTAGGTACACTAAATAGCCAATAATGTAATTAGATTGCAAACTAGTTGTGATAAAACAGTATTTTATTATACTGAAATTGAGATATTATTTACATTCAATACTAAAACCAAGTAGGGCTTCACAGATATAATAAAGAAATATTTCAAAAAGACAGAATGGAGAATTTTTATCACTATTATTCAGGTAGACAAAATAAATGAAATATATTTCATGTATATAACAAATACAAATCTTTGTTTTTAGGTATCATTATGCAGTAATAAATATTAATAATTGTGGGTTAAAGAATATGAGTATATTAATTTAATTTGAGAGCTAAAAAATAAAATTATATTTATTTCGTATTCTATTAATTTCATTCTTTATTTATTATAGTTGCTTTTATGAATATTGTGTCTTCTAATAAGATATAAAAATTTATATTTATTTATATTAGAAATAAAAGATCAATATTAGGTTTTATTTGTTATTATTTCAATTAATTCATAAATACCTTTACTGGAAGAATAATAAAATTATTTTATATTACATTAGTAGACCATTATATATATAACATCAAGTTTGTTATATTTTTTACCTCCAAATCAATTTTTTCAATAAATATTTTTTATAATAAACATAATAAAATTTATTATATAAGCTTTACAATTAGGAAAATAATAATGTAAATAGAAATCTCAAAATTCTTATTTTACTGTAATTAAAATAAAATCCCGATACAAAATGAGAAATAGATGTGATTATTAAATATTAAAATAGTAAATAATTTACCCTAAGTCAAATGTCTTGTATTACCCTTCCTAATTCAAAGAAATCTCATGAATTATCAATTAAATATAATTTTAAGGAGTGGATGGTTGCTCGATACATATCCTTTATTCCAGAGGTAGAAAAATTTCTTGATTATATTAACAATGTTAAACCTAAACAGTATATTCGTGTAAACACGTTAAAAATAGATATTGATCTTTTAAAACAAAAATTAGTGGAGAAGGATTTCATATTAGAAAATTCGCTATTACCTGAAGTATTTCTTGTTGTAAAATCAAAATTTCCTATAGGGGCAACTTTAGAATATTTATCAGGATATTATTACATTCAAGATCTTAGCTCGTGTTTTGCTGTTGAATGTTTAGATGTGAAAGAAAATGACAAGGTTCTGGATATGGCTGCTTCTCCCGGTGGAAAAACATCTTTTATTGCCCAAAAAATGAATAATCATGGAGTTATTCTGGCGCTAGAATCTAATAGAAATCGTTTAAGAAAGCTTATGTTTAATCTTTCAAGATGTGGTGTAATGAATACAGTAATCTGGAATATGAACGGAGAAGCAATAATGAATTACAGTTACAAGTTTGATAAAGTGTTGCTTGATGCTCCATGTTCGTGTGATGGGATTATTCAAAAAGATCCCTCTAGAAAAAGTACTTACTCAAAGGAAAATATTAGATATTGTAGCATTAGACAATCCCAAATGATTGAAGCAGCACTTAAAGTAATAAAACCGGGAGGAGTTTTGGTTTATTCTACATGTTCTATCGCACCTGAAGAAAATGAATTTGTTATAAATTCGCTAATCGAGAGATTTGATATTACTCTTGAACCTATTCATTTTGGAATTGATTCATTACCTAAATTTGGAGATAAAGTAATGGATACTTCAATAAAATATACAAAAAGATTTTATCCACATATTCATCATACAAATGGCTTTTTCATAGCTAAACTAAGAATTAACAATCATGTGAAATAAATATGTTTAGAGAATTAACAAGACATGAAACTACTATCATACTGAGAGAGTCTAATAGGTGGGGGATTTACGAATATATAAAGGATAAAAATTTTGTAATAAGAGAAAATAAAACAAATAAAAGTGAAGTATTTCTAATTCCATTACCTTTAAAGGATTTTATATTTTTTTCACAAAGTTTTTACGGTGGTTTACGAATGGGTTTTCTAAAAAAAAAAAAATTTTTACCATCACTACATTTCTTTAGTATTGTTGCAAAATTTGGTAATAATTTTTCCTATGTTATTGTAGATAATAAATCAGAACAATTAATTTTGTATGGTAAAGATATTTTTGGTAATTCTATTATTGATGCATCACCAGATATCGATCAAAACTCTATAATTTTAATATTGAATAAATCTAGAGAATTTTTAGGAATAGGCAGATCAAAATATCAAACAACTAAAATCAAAAGTAATGGGATTGTAACTGTATATACTTTATCTGATCTTGGAGGATATTTAAGATTTGAAAAATAATTTGACCTCTATTCGTAAATTAGGAAATATATAAAAAAAAGGTACATTCAATAAAAAATTATTCTGGTTTAATAAAAGTTGAATATAATCCTCCAATTCCATAAGCAATCGATATTAAAATTCGGGCTAAGAACTCACCAGAGGGTTTATCTATTAAATTTTCATAAAATAGAAAAAAAACAATTACAATTGAAAATAAACAAATTATTCCCACCAAGAGTTGATCTATATTTTTAATTTTATTTTTTAACAGAAATATAATAAAGGTAGATAAATTGCCTAACCCAATTCCTGCTAAAATAAGATATTCATGTATGGATGGAATCACTGCTCCTAAACCAAAAGGACCTGCCCAACATATTCCATTTACAATCTTTATATAAGTTGGCCAGCCTGTACTTTTTTTTATCTTATTTCGTATGATAAAAAGAGCCTTAATTATCCTATTTTTAAAAATAAAGAAAAATAATGAAAAAGAACTCAACCATATTACTATGTAAAAAAAGAGAATATCTGCTCTCGGTGGAATGAAATGGCTGATAAGCGTAGCCGTAAATATGGATAACGAAATATATATGAAAATTACACTATTACTCGATAATTCTTTTTTTGCAGTATTCACAAAAGTTTGGTAAATGGTGATCTCCTATAAAAGTATTTATTCTTCAACAAACAAAATTTAAATAAGATATATAATTTGTGATAATCCTATTTTAGAAATAAAAAGATTTTTTTTATCCTGCTGATTATATTAATTATTGTCACCTTTTTTCGATTTTTTAAAAAAGAAATCTACTATAATAAAAAAAGATACAAAATATAATAATACATTTGATCCTCCCAAGACAAAAGACTTTGAATCCAGAAGTATTATTACAATAGATGAAGCCAGAAATTTAGTCAAAAAAATTGAAGATAATCAAGTAAATAAATTAATTGATAAAATTGAAAAAATTCGTACACTAACTCAAAAACCACTAGAAAATATTAGAGATATAATAGATGATTTGGAATCTACAAAGATTGAAGTTCATGAAAGTAGTTTTGAATCATTGGTAATAAACTCAAAAAAAATGGTAGTAAATTCCATAAAAAAGGAACTTTCTTCAGCCATCATTCCACCAAAAAATCTTAATGATGTCACAAAATTTTATCAAAGATTGGATTCAATGGTCAATAAGTTTTCAGAAATTAGCATGTCTCACAAGAAGGTTTTTAATTTTTTTATTAGTAAATACGCTGATAAACTCAAATCAGAATTTGAGAGTATATCATCATTATCAATGCAATGTAAATATGAACTAGATATTTTTGACAGGGATAGAGAGCCTATAAAAAAATTTTTTGATGATACTGATCTGTTGATACAAAAAACGGAATTGATTGCATTAGATGAAGAAAAAATCAAGAGAAAACAGGTTCAAATTGATGAATTAAAATTAAATATTGATAAAATCAATTCGGAAATATATGATTTAAAAAATTCAAAATACTATCAAGAAGCAAATGATATTATAAATAAATTAAGAATGCTTGAAACAGAGAAAAACGACTTTCATAAAGAAATGCTTAACAGTTTTAGTAAAACTAGTAGAGCATTTAATAAATATTCTTATGGTTTAAATAAATCAATCGTTCATAAAATTCATTTATTATTAGAACAACCATGGAAAACTTTAGATGAATTAGACTCATATTCAAGTTTGATATTGGAGGTTAAGACTTCAATCAATAAGGGGAAAATTATAGTAAAAGATTCAGACAAAATTGATAGTTATTTAGATAATATAATTAATTCGTTACCACACTTTAAACAAAAAGAGGAAAAGCTTAATAATGAAATAAAAAGATTAAATAGTAATCAAAATATACATATCATTTCTAAAGTAAAGGAGCTAAATAAGAAGCATATTCTCTATAATCAAGAACTTAAGGATTTTGAAATTCAAATTAATGAATCTAAAGATGAATTATCGAAAAGTAAAACTGAATCGGAAGAGTTGATATCATTTATTGAAACCTATATCAATGGAATAGGTAACAAAGAGTATCGTTTAGAACTTTCAAAATGATAAAGCATTAGGCACTGATTATTTTTAATGCTATACAGACAATCTCTTCGAATTATTAGTATTTTAATATTGAGATTTATCTGATATAAAATATTAAAA
>DATFCH010000344.1:0-2161 GCA_035253345.1 Nitrososphaeraceae archaeon | reverse complement strand
AGGAGATTCACCAAAAGATGAATCTGCTTTCCATCTCTGTTCATGTAAATGATGGACATGAGTTTCCTCTGTTGAAGCTCCAATTAGAATAAATCTAACAGGATCGCCTGAATAAGTAGGAAATACCATATCTCCACCACCTGGATCACCATGAACCCAAGAGTTATAGAAAAAGTCTGTATCTCTACATACTGCCGGATCTACTCCAGGATTACAATTACCAAAAGGCAAAAATTTAGGATTTACTCTGGAATCGATTGAATCGCCCCTATAATTCAGAGTATAGAATGCCTGAATTTCTCCATTAGGAGCTACAGGTGGATCTCCAAATGGATCTACTACGCCTGCTTCATCATGATAAAATAGTACAAATTCTCTAGTATCTTGTCTGATCTTATCAGGATAATGGACATCAGCTTTTACACCACTATTTAATGGTTTTCCAGTAAAAGGATCTGTCCATGTAGCACCCTGAGGTTCAACCATCAATGCTCCAAATAGACCATGCTGTCTTAGAGATTGAAGTTCTTCTGAAGCCCAGTCACCTAACAAAGATAGGTCACTTTCAACTACCTGCCTTGCAGCATCAGAGAAAAAGTGGGCTCCTTCAACATCTGGAAACCATCTATATGTAATGCTTTGTCCTGGTGGTACAGTTGTGTCTTCATTAAATCCTACAAATGTACCATCATCTTTGTTTGGATCTAGTCCAACTCCTGTTGGATGAATCGATGCATATTCTTTTCTTAAATCATTTGTAAACTTAATTTCTACACATTGCCCTATATTGGTACGTATTGCAAGAGGCTGAACTTCAGGTACATTTTTACCAGGATTTTGTGCTACTTTTTGCAATACTTTATCTTTGTCTTCTTCCAAGACATACATTCTTCCATCGGGATCGTGGAAACCGAAAGCATTGTATACAATATCTACCTCTATAGCATGTACATTAAATGTGGACAAGAATTCCTTTGGTATTTTCTTTCCATCTAAACATGCATCACGTAAAGGAAAATCTGCCGGGATTATTTCGTCTGGCCAAGGCGTGTCTTGTGTAGGTTGATTGAAACCTGGCGGTAATTCATATTTTTGTAAATAATCAGTATTATAATTATTATTATTGCTACCGTCACCTCCACCACCATCATATTCATTTTTATTATCATCATAAGATGATGCACCATAAGCCTTGGTTATAGAGGCAAATGGTATTGAACCTGTAATAAGAATAAAAGCAAAAACAAACGATAATAAAATTTTTGAATCATTGCTTAATTTCATTTTAATTTATCCTCAATTGTGACATCATATTTTAATTCATTGTAATCTAGACCATCTATCGAGTAATAGACCTTCATCAGAATAATATTAGTAATTTCAATTTATTTGAGGATTGTCATTAAATATTCCGAATTATTACTTTTAAAAAAATTTAGTAATATCATATAATAAGGATATAATAGTATATTAATTTTATATTTTAATGTTAATATACTAGATTTTTGTTTATATATCAATGTTAAATGATGTTAAGCATCACATAGTAACTAATGAATGAAGTATATATATTTCCTGTGATACAAGATTTATCAGTTCAAAATTTGCATTAAAATTTTGGAATTTCAAGATTAAATTGATTTGTTAATATATTGGATTTCCATATGTTATAAAGTCACAATATTCTCAACTTTTATTCGCTACGATATCTTCTGCTCTTAGACAAATAAGATTATTCTCTTTCTAAATATCGAAAGAATTATCATTATTCTATTCTATTCAAATTAAAAGAAAAATATCTAAATAAATAAAAAATAGAATTAAAAAAATGATGAGATCAGATTTTTTTGATAACATTTTAGGATTGGATATAATAGGTATTTTTTATAATGTTCAAATATATTTTACTATTTGGAAGATTCAGCACAGAGGATTTTTTATGTTCTTCTTTTTCTATTTTTTTATTTTCTATTATTCTCTTCAATTTCCCTGTTTTAAATTTTATTCTGTTAAATAATCCTCAGTCGGTATCTCCATTTTCTTTTCTCTTCTTTTATAGATCAAATCTATATTTTATTTTCTTCATTATATTCCATTATTTATATAATAATTCAAACATATTGTAAACTACTACAATGCAATGGATCAGTATATGTTTTTT
>DATFCH010000343.1:0-4066 GCA_035253345.1 Nitrososphaeraceae archaeon | reverse complement strand
TCATATTATCTATTAAAATAAAATAAATGGAAGTGAGTTATATTGAAGAATCAAATTATATTAATAAATAATTTAGTTAGTCATCGTATATTTCATAATATAATAACTGTTGTTATATTGCTACAAGCTGTGGTATTAGCGATTGAAACATTTCCACAATTTAAAAATTGTATTTTTTTATTCGAGTATATCAATTCACTAGTCTTAACTGTTTTTATTATCGAAGCAGTATTAAAGATGGTTGCCTTATATCCACAACCTTACAAGTACTTTAAAGATGGTTGGAATATTCTAGATTTTTTTATAATTGTCATATCACTAATACCATTTACAGGAGACTTTACTACTGTTGCCAGATTGATTAGACTATTAAGAATTACACGCCTCACTAACAGATCAAAGGAAATGTCAGTCATGGTTATGACAATAATCAGGTCTCTACCAAGTATGGTTAATATATTTTTACTTTTATCACTTCTCTTTTTCATTTATGGTATTTCAGGATATTATTTATTCAATACAATAGATTTCAATCACTGGGGAACGTTACCCAAGTCGGTAATAACATTATTTAAAATATTAACTTTAGAGGGCTGGATTGAGATAATGAATCAAGTGACAGAGATTAATCCACTATATGGGGTGTTTTTTATAAGTTTTATTATTATAGGAACGTTTATTGTTATTAACATCTTTGTGGCTATCATTGTAAAGAAATCCGAAGAAGCCTATAAATACATACAAAATGAATTCCCAAACAAAGTAACCCAAACAGAAATACTTCAAGAGATTAAAGAAATTAGAGAAATGATAGAAAATCTGGAGAAAAAAATCGATAATAATAAACAAGAAAAATAGGTATATTCATACCAAATTATTATCGTTAATTTGATTAAACTTTATTATGTATTTATTTCCTTATAATATTTGAAGCTCTAAATATATACCTGTCTTCTTAATTCACTTCATTAATAAAACAGACATACTGATTGCATAAAATATTTTATTTCTTTAACCCCTAAGGCACATAAATACATAGAATTGTACTACCTACATCTTTTACTATTAACTTTACAAAGTAAATTACTTAGACTTTTAGTATTCCATTGAATAAAAAACTGGTAGGAAATGATCACATTTGCCATACAATTTTCTAGAAAGATTATTTTAAAGATATTTTTATAAGAAAAAAGGAGGCATATGATTTAATCATTGTCAATATCTTTAAATTCAAAAGAGCTTATAGTACTATTAGCTGTGTTAAGATAAACTGGAAATTCTATAGGTATAGCTTCATAACGTATTGAATATGCTTTACCATCATGGTCACCTAAATCATCATCATCGATAACTGTCCATACTTCCATAACTTGTATTTGTTTATCATTATATTTGTCTGTGTATATGTAAGTTATCATATATGCGTGATTACCATCAATTGTAGTATTTGGATTAGACTTTATAATCTTAAAATTGGTTAAATCTAATTTGTATGCTGAAATTTTGGAATTAGTAAACTCCTCTAAGTTCATATCCTCTGGCAGATTATGAACGTATACGTTAAAACGCTTGTCAGCATTATCACATACTATCCCACTATCATTTACATTTGCTTGATTTTGTTGTGTTTGTTTTAGTGTATTTAGATTTGGACAGAAAAGAGCTATATCATTTATACCTATTACATCATCATTTTTTATCTTCTTTTCATACTCATCAATTATCCAACTCGAAGGATAGTTTAGGCCAATTCCAAATAATGTGTTTTCATACCCTTTCATATTTTCGATCGTGTTAGTTTGACCTGATATTGACTGAAATGTGTTAGGCATAAATGGAACTAATAGTATAAGAGGTAAAATGTATAAAAGTGTTCTCATTGACTTTAGTAAGGAATAATGCTTGTTATAGAGATCTAACTCTATTATTTTTTCCTAATTAGTATTTATTATTTTACCAGAAATGATCAAGTAACTAGGACATGGAAGACAACTAATAAGTATGCTATGAAGTTATTTGTGTTGTTGAAAACATAGTAAATATGGCAATTTCTATTTTAATATCAACATGTTCAATATCGTCTTCTCTTATATTCCAACTTTGAGGATATTCAATTTTAATATCATTTTCTTTATTTTCGAATATAGTAAATTTCTCGAGAAAATGCAATTTGTCCTAGAGGCTGAATTATGATTATGAAAGTCAACGTTAATAATAAAAATAAAATTTTCATTTGTTGTTATTTTAAAACTGAATATTAAAGCTGAAGGTTATTGTGTAGTTTATGTTTTTAATTTTAGGATAACGTTATTAATTAATTTTAATCTTGTGAAGATGCTGATAAAATAATTTTTAAATCCTTACATTCTAAAACTTTTAAAGAAAAGACAATCTGTAAAATTTATTAAAATGACTTGTCTCTATATATGATAAAGATACAGTTTATATTGATGATAGTACAGGATATCCACAGGCTTGCACCTCTTTACATCTAAACATAGATTTCATTCTCTTTAGAGAAAAGCATGATTGAAAGAGTATTTCAACATTTCAAGTATAGGACTAAGAGTTTTGATGACCACTACTACTCTCATTATGCAAAGAATAAAATTGTGATTTAGAATATGTATTCAATTGGATAAGATTATTTATTTATCTATATAATTCAAAAATAAGAAATAACGACATATTCAAAATTGGAGTAAGTCCTCTTAATTTAGCATGACCTTCGTATCTAAGTAAAAATTAGGTAAGTTGCCGTTTAAGAGTAATTTTTTAAATTTTATTACATTTAACAATATAGTTAGTTATAGTGAAGTGACAATTCAATTTAACAAAGTCTGTGATTATCTCAATTCCTATTAATTTCTTTTTAATGAAAAAATAAGTAAAATTTTAACTAAGTATCAATAGTTAATCAATCATATAATATATTTAAAATATATATTTTTCAGCTCTTATTTTGACGAACATTCCATTAGATTAGTGTGAGACTCAGATACTATCTGTATGTTCGCAATTATATACACTATAATAATAAACACATTTAAATTTTTAATGATAAAGTTATATGACAAAACTCGATCTTCTAGAATAGGTCTATATATAATTCTTATAATAATTTGACGTTTGATCTAGTTTCTTAGAATTAGTTAACTTAATCATACAAGAATTATCACTAAATATTAACATATAAATAATCAACGTTATTATTTTATTACAACAATAATTATGATACTCATATCATACATATTAAAATTATATCCACAGAATATGATTATGCATTAGATATTCTTATTCATGTTTATATATATTAAAGACAATTTAATGTCATGTCTTCAAAAGATGAAAAGGTAAATGAAAAAAATACTACTAAATTTAACACAGAGAATGTCAATATTAGTGACAGAACAAATCGAGATTATAACAATACTTTAAATCAACAACAAGATATGATCAACAAGACACTTGATAATACATTACATAATATACGAAGAACTACTGATGAAGCTACAAGAGAAATTCCACAATATACACAACGTATTGCTCAATATCAAGAAAAAACTATTCAAACTATAAAAGATATTGCTTCTGATGTTATTGAATCACAAAAACAAGTAGTAAGCTCATTTCAAACACAAATAGATAACAATAGTGGAAACTTCGCATTTTGGAATTTGTATAATCCACAAAGAATTGCTGAAAATAATGCTGCTTTGGTAAATAATTTTACAAGTTATTTGTTAAATGCCAGCAATCTTATAAATACGACTTTAGCTTCAAATTTAAGAATATACAATACGGCACTTGAACAGACTCGTGATAATCTAAAGACGTTGACAAAAACAAATACTGATTATATAACATCAGTTACTAGATATAACTTAGATATAAATAATAACTTTCAAAGAACAAAATAATACTATCTTTACGCTAATCTAATAATTTTTCAAATTTTTTTTATCTTCTATCAATATAGTATTTTTATTAACAAATATATTTGGATTTTTTCCAAAAAAAGAATTTTACTAAATAAAGTAAATGATCATCTAACGATTTAAATTAA
>DATFCH010000342.1:0-2818 GCA_035253345.1 Nitrososphaeraceae archaeon | reverse complement strand
TTCCATGTCTTTTTCCTAATCCAATTTAAAATCAATTCTATACATTTTATAGATGAATTTAAGATAATTAAATTTTTGCCAATTCAATTTTCTATATTATATTTAATATATTTATAAAAATTACGCAAAAAGAGTTAAATTTAAATATTTTACATTTAATTATTAGTTAATTTATATAATTGGTTTATGGTTTTCATTATTACTTATTTATTGTAATTAAGAACTTTATTCAATTTGGAAGATATCGAGATGCCACATACAGCGGAATATGAATTGTAAATTTATCTAATTCTGGATCATAAATTGCATAAGTAGAACTTAAGTCAATATTATTATAATTTAGATTAAATATTTGATTCTTTACTTTGACATTCTTTGCCTGCATAATTGGAAATTCTATTATTAGTTTATTTTCATCATTTCCATGATTATTTTTTGATTCTGTTTTTACCTTTATATCTGTTGCAAATATCTCAAAACCTAATAAATAATATTCTAGAACAGGAATTAAATATTCTATTTGTTGATTTTGTTTTAATACTTTGTTCTTGATAGTGTCGTTAGGAAAAATATCGTTAGCATTAATTTCTACAGTATATTCCAAACTACTAGTTATATTATTAAATTTATTTTTTATTTTAGTAAATAAATTTTCAAAAACATTGATATGAACATTATTAAAATATTGACTATTTACAGAGATTAAATTAATATTTGTGGATATTATTAAAACAAATAAAAAAATTAAAATTATTACCTTCATATTTAATATATTTAATATTTAATATATTTTATACTATTTAGATTTTAGTATTTTATAAGTTTGCTATTTCTTGTATGGATCACAAATATAATGAAAATCTTTTAATGAATTAAAGATGATGATATACTCTTTAATATGTATAATTGTTTTTCCAATTTATTTCTAATAATACTATCGGAAAATATCCCTTTTGTATTATGATATTTAAATAATTCAAAAAACGAATATTATAAATTTCAATATGCTGGAAATTGGAATTTCTATTATTGTTTAGCTCATTAAGGTATAAATCATCTCTTTGAACCAACTATGTAACGGATAAATATTTATAATAAACCTTGAAATGAATCTTTATATATTATTCTATTATAAAATGCATTATAATCGTGAACTAAATTGATTCTTGATGCTCAGTCTATCGCCGGAAGGTTTTTTTCTAACCAAAACGCATCTACCTATGATCTAATAGTAAAATATACTACCTTTGGAAGAGATTCATTCTGGAAGCAAAATATTGCTAAATATATAACTCCGGCTCATAAATGTATACTAGATATCGCCTGTGGTACAGGAATTTTTTCATCATTTATTTCTAATATTCCTTATGACACACTTGTTGGAGCTGATTTAACATATAGTTATATTTATAATGCTAAAACAAAACGAAAATATTCGCTTTTGGCTAATTCTATAACAGAATTTTTACCATTTAAATCAGAAAGCTTTGATTGTATAGTTTCATGTTATCTTGCTAAATATGCAAAAATTTCTCTTATGGTTGATGAAATATGGCGCATACTTAAAAAAGATGGCATAGTTATCTTTAGTGATTTTGTATATCCATTAAATAAAATAATGAGATTTTTATGGAACTCGTATTTTCATATGTTAAAATTAACAGGACAAATTATTAAATCATGGCAATATGTTTTTTCTAATTTAGACGCAATAATAAAAAATAGCAAATGGATTCAGGATCTTAAAATGGCACTAGAAAAGAAAGGATTTCAGTCTCTTGATATCAAATATTATACAGGAGGGACTGTAGCGATTATATCTGCTTTTAAAATATGAAAGAACATAACTTTAAATCCATTCGCATAAATGAATGGTTCGTTCCAAAGTTCGGTCCAATGAAATTTAGAGCTTTCATTGGAATGTTATTTCTTCCATATACTGGAATGTGTGTTTCTTTTACAATAATAGGTTCAATGCTATCAGAATCAATACTGTGGGATAGAGTTCTCGCAATCTTTACCATTTATTTTTTAGCTTTAGGAGTTTCAGCTCATGCTGCGGATAATCTAGGTTCAAAAAAAATTAAACCGTGGGGAAATTTTTTTACACCTTTGGAATTGAAATTGATGATAGTAGGAGGACTTTCTGTATCCTATGGTCTAGGACTTTATTATACTCTAACATTTGCTCCATTGTTATTGATTATTGCGGTTGCAGAAGGATTTTTTTTATTTGCCTATAATTTTGAATTATTTAACGGATTATTTCATAGTAATTTTTGGTTTGCAATATCGTGGGGAAGTCTTCCTTTGTTGGCAGGGTATATTATTCAAACAAATTCTATTTCTATATTGTCAGTGTTTTCCTCTATTGTTGCATTCTTTGTTGCATATTCAGAAATAAGAATTTCTAGAATTTATAAAGAAATTAAAAGAAACCCTCGACATATCTATGATTCCAATACAAAAAATTTAGAATTTTATCTTAAAATTCTCAGTTTAACAACTATATCATTTGCAATAATTTTAACCGCGTATAAATTTTACATTCAAGATTATAATATATTTTAGGCGTTGGTATATACTTAACTATCATGTTATTTATCAATGTCAGATCTAATTCTACTATATTGAAAGATATTCTAAAACTTGAGAAGTTAGGTAATATTAAATTAAATTCTTCTGAAAAACTTCTTTTAATTAATACAGGTACAACAGAACAAATGTTACAAATTTTCTCTAATGCATTGACAAAAATACTGATTTTAAAACAAACCGAAAAAAATAACATTCTAATAAGAACAGTTAATATAATATC
>DATFCH010000341.1:0-2333 GCA_035253345.1 Nitrososphaeraceae archaeon | reverse complement strand
ATAACTGTCGATAATGTAGATACAATGCCTCATACAGTTACAAATGGTGAAAGTGCGACCGATCAAAATTCCGCCAAGTTCTTTGACACAAGTATAATAAATGGTGGTGAGACTGCTGAAATTGATACATCCAGTATTGATGTAGGAAAATATCCATTTTATTGTATGGTTCATCCATATATGAAAGGAATCTTAGCAATAGAGTGAATTCAACTAGTATATACCTACAATTAAATTTCGAAATGGAATTTTGTCAATAGAACAATATATATTCCATCAATACTTGCCAATCAAGATTTTGTTAATCCAGTAAAGATTCTTTAAGGTTTTTCGCATTTTATTATTAATAATTTTTTTGCAAATAGCTAATTAGATTAATCAACATTCAGTATTTAAATTTCTAAATCTAATATTCACTATTGACAAAAGAAGTAAGGAATGTATTCCATTTTGAAATCAATAAATCTGGTATTATATCGCTTTAATATCTGGAAGATGTTATTTCTGTTTTATAGAAATGGATACAATAGAACACCTTACATAGCTAAGGGTTTTATTTGTTCCAGTCCCGTAGTTGTTGTTTTTTCTTCATCATAATATATTTTCGAGGAAATGGAGTAAAATCAGTTTCAACATATATGCTATAGAATGTAAATGATAATTAAATTTATGATAATAAAGCAATTTTTACAGTCATCCAATCCATAAGCCTGCTCAAGTGGAGGCAAACCTTGTAGTTTATGGAAATGCTAGCTTGATTTTTCTTTTCAACTAGTATGGTCTAACATAATTCTATTATTGATATTATGTAGACGATTGAGATAAATTAATCGTAAAAATCATAGCTGCTATTATTTTTAATCTTAAGACTAACACTTAGCTTATCACATTCTGTGTTTTCTAAATGAGTCCTCACTTTCACCTTGAAAAAACAGGTAAATATTAAATATTAAATAAGTGTCCATAATTTTTCGTAAACGTTTACTTTTATCTATAGGAGATCATTCTAGTGCAATAGAAATTTTTTCATTTATCTTTTATAAGAAACCTAAATGGTTTCCAGATTTCTTTCCTGCTTTGTACTATCTATATTGAGGATTATCTTTTTTATCTTAAATACTGCATGCCTTCCAAATCTCGATAGTTCTATTATAAATCCAAATTAAATTACTATAAATCTAATCAAATGTTAGTAGTTTTATCGAGTTTTACCTCTATAACTCCAGGTATATCTAATATATCAATTTCATTTGCCATTTCTTTGGCGTTCTCATCCTCATCGTTCGTTTTATCCATACATATATCGTAAAACTTACACCATGGACACTTTCGATCTCTATTTTTTTCTGAAAGCCTTGGTAATATAGAAATATCCTCTGTTGTTAATGCCTTTAAGAAAAGATTTTTTCTTCTAACCATTTCGTTTTTTAAAATTTCTCTTGTAACATCATTAGTTGGTAGATTAATTTCCCAACTCTCAATTTCTGCCATTTTTGAATTAAAAGGTCTAAAAAAATAATCACCTTGTGAGTCGCTTTTAATCCATTTTAGCTCTTTGGTATTGTATTTTATAGATATAATTCCTCTTTCGATTCCAGTTATCACCAGATAATATAATAATTGTCTTAAATATGATTTGAATTTATCATCGGTAACATTTAATCTGTTATTGCTCATAGTATCTTTTAATTCGACAATAATATTGGAATTCATTATATCAGGACGACCGATCAATCCATCGATTTCAATTTCTGACTGGGATACACCTAGATCAGCAAGATTTGTAATAACGAATTCACTTGCCTCTCCTCTTACAAAATGCTGTACTGTTTCATTTGTTATAATATCTAGCGCAGGATTTTTGCGAGAATAGTATTGTTTTCTTATACAAGTAGATGGAATAATATCTGACACATGAACCGTATTATCTAATCTTCTTCTTTTTTCATATCTTTCCTTGAGTTTATTTTGTAATAATGAAGTAAACTCTTCATTTTTGCTTACTTTTATTGGCATATCTACTTTTACTTTATTAAAAAACCTAAATACAATATTTAGTTTCCCTCTAATTTTTTTATAATGGAACGAGTTAAATGCTTGGACATTGGTTTTCTATTTGGTATTTTTATTATATTATTTTCAATTTTATATTTAAAATTAAAAAATAAAATTATTGTCAAATTTAATAAATCTTACAATTAAAATTATGTCCATTTGAAAGATAATGAGACAATAAAATCTTCATTAAAGAATATTCGAGAATATTTATTTGTAGATATGATTGCCTAGACTATAACTTGCATCATAAAAATAACTAAACCTAAAACACCTAT
>DATFCH010000340.1:0-2392 GCA_035253345.1 Nitrososphaeraceae archaeon | reverse complement strand
GATTTTCATCTATACCTAGCACTTTATTTATTTTAAGTCCATCATACAATGATATAAATCCGTATGCCAAGTCCATTAACTCTATATCTTTTCTTATGAATCCTCTGTCTTTTTGAATATTTAGATAGTCTACTATGATTTGTAATATTTTTTTTCTTTGTTGATACAATAATTGTTTTAAACGAGGATTACGGGAAGATTCAGATATTGCTTCAAAAAACATTTTATATCTCTGGTCATTAAATTCTGCGTAAAAGTTTTCAATACATGTAATAAGGTCTTCTTTATTGTTAAATAGTTTAGAAAGTTGATTTTTCAAATAATTTATATTCTGTTCAGAAATGGTATTAAATAATTCTTCTTTGCTTTTAAAATAAAGATATATTGTCCCTTTACTAAGACCACTACTTTGGGCAATATCATCCATTCTAGATTTATCATAGCCATAATTGGAAAAGGTAGTAATGGCATTTGTTATGATTCTATTTTTTATATTTTGTCTATAAGAGAGAGACACTTTAGGACACATTTTTAATGCTTTTTAGGTTTTAATTACCTTTTACTACAATATTCTTGTCATCATCACTAAGAGTATTTATTTTATTTTTATTCTCAAATTTGGTCATGATATTTACAACAAAGTACCCTATTATACCTAGTATAGCACCAATAGGAAGTGAAATAATTAACATTATTGGTATTGTTGCAAAGAAATTTGAAAGCAATTGTGAGATTAAAGGTGATCCCTGATCATTAATAAGTGATGTCATTTCTAAAGGAATCGAGAATGCCCAAACCACCATAGGATAATTAAAGATGTAAAATCCACCACCAATTAATGCCGCTGCAATTATTTTCCTACTAATTTTTGTATGTTTACTAGACTTTCTAATATTTTGGTTATTAACTAAGAAATCAGCAATTATTATAGGTATAAATGACAGAGGTAAATACCAGAATATAGATGATAATAAAATGCCATCAGTTGAAAAGATATTAGAAAATATATTTATTATTATAACTAATCCAGCGATGGCGCTAATGGCTCCCAAGTGATTTATTATATTAGAAGCTTTAAAAAATATTATAGAACTAAGTAGTGGTAAAAATAAAACTGCAATTATAGATGCTAAATAAGGGTTTAGATTAAAGTTAAAGTTTTCACCATTAGAAAAAGGAAGTGACAGGAAATAAACGTACCATATAATTGTAAACCATAAAGCAGAAAAAGCCGGAATTAGAACAATTTTTCTTATAAATTCAAACCTGGCATTAATTTCAAAAGATGATATCTTTAACTTTGTCAATCCTATTACAATACCGAGTGATGTTAATAGCATCCCAGTAATCAAAGAGATATGGGTAGGACTTAATAGACCATCAATCCCAAATGCTTGATGCCATAAATAATCTGCTGGCCCAGAACTAAGACAAATGATTGAACCTATCAATAACAATTGAAATGAACTTTTAGGAGCTATTTTTTTTATGTCATGTCCATATTTAAGATAAATAAATATATTAATTGTAGTTGAAATTATTATCAGTCCAATTCCGGAATATAATAAAGCATGAGAAGGAGTAAAAAAGGTTTCAGGTTTAAACATTAAATGAGAAGTTACGTCCCAACTCGTTCCTGATATTTGTATCAGTGAACCTATTGTTGCAATAACTAAGGTCGACAAATAAATAAATAAATAATTTCGAGAGAATTTTCTTAGATTCTCTTTTGTTGTCATAATTATACTATAGATAAACAAGAATATAAAGATAACTGACCGGTCAGTCATTTTTTATCTGATCTTGATACTTAATTGGATAGATTATATAGAAATATCTACGTTGATAGCAGTAATCTGAAATATAGATAGAGGGATATATGGAAAGGTGATTGAATAGGTATTAATATGCTGACAATATACGTGGTATTTACTATAATTCCTAAAATATTTATTGATTAAATAAGTATTTATCAAAATATAAGTTTGAACCACCTGTCATTCTAGCATAGTAGATGTTGCAAGGGAATGAACAACAATATAATCCAACTATCAAGAAAGGTTTATTGTTACACGAGGAGGCATAGAAAATAATTCTTCTATTAATATAATAAATTCTGGTTACCTAAAAAGACAATAACAGAAGATCCACTAAAATTAAATTTATAAATTCTAGGTCCAAATATGATTTTTAAATATTAAAATCGGCTCTGACGATATGAAAATCTTCTGGGTTATACCATTGTTGTATGTTGGCTAGGTTCAAAATTAACATACTCCGTAAGAGAGTGAGGCTCTGACTGAACCGTATCTGAAGTGGCTATCATAGTACTCCTGGAGAGTGAATGGATGTTTGCCACCTGTTATTAGCCAACAAATAAAAAAAAGAAGGT
>DATFCH010000339.1:0-8495 GCA_035253345.1 Nitrososphaeraceae archaeon | reverse complement strand
GTAACCAGTACTATGTGTTGCCATACTGTGTATATATGATTGCTATTTTTATGCAAGTACAATGGAATACGACAATGCTTGAGGATACGTAATAGCTGATCTGCTAATCTAACGTATTTTGACTGTTTGCTCAATATTATATTATAGAAGGTAGTTAGCTATGATGTTTTCTACAGAGCCTCTAAATTATAATTTCTTTTATATTTAAATTGCAAAGTATTTAGTGGCTACTAAACTAATATAACAAAAACAGCTTGATTATGTTACCTAGAATTAATTAATATTTAAACATTGTATAGGTATGTTTTCTTAAAATTAAGATAAATATTCAAAATCAATAACTACAACAAGTAAACATTAGATAAAACTTTCATATCATTAGTTTGGTTAGGACAAGTTTGAAGAACTGAGAATATAGATGGATAGTAAACAATTACAAGATTGGGCATTTCATAAGATTTAGTAAATAAAATGAGTCAAATGAATTTCAATTTAAACCTGTACTCAAACAATCACAGTTATAATAATTGTTCAAGAATCTATGGTGTGTATATACACTATTATTAATAAACAAATTTATGCTATTAACCATTAATTTCCTGGACATATAAAATTAGTAAATACTTTATAAATAATTTCATTCCTTCTTGTAATGGAATCAATTAATGTAATATATTTATTGTCGGCTCTGACGATATGAAAATCTTCTAGTTTATATATTCCTGTACGTTGGCTGACTAATTACAAAGATAACATACTCCGTGTGAGAGTAAGGCTCTAACTGAACCGTATCTTGTAAAGTGGCTATCATAATTCTACAATAGAGAATGAATGAATGTTTGCCATATGTTAGCCAACATAGAAAAAAAGAATGTGATTGAAAAAAAAAAATGAATCCTATTGGAATAGATGTTGGAAAGAGAAAATGAAAAGCAGAGTACTAAAAGATGATAGAAGAAGAATATTGGATGATTTCTTCTTTGGTAAGAATCCTGATGAACTAATAGAAAACATTAAAAGGATATATAATCGTAGAACTAAAAAAAAAGTAATGCAGTACTGGAATCTACTGGTAATATGTGGAAGAATATACATGATATACTATAAGATAATGGAATAGATACAATATTAGCAAATACATAAGATAAAGATAATAGCACAAGCAAAGATAAAATCAGATAAACTTGATGCATTTATAAGTGCTGTTAACTTTAGAAAATTCACCTTCATTGACAAGAAATGGTATTTTATTTGTAATTGTTTCATTATACAAAATAAATAAACAACTTTGGCAAATTGTATACATGTAATAGATCACAATATTGTTTATTATTACAAGGATAGTAGTCATCAAAACTCTCAGTTCTATCTTTGAAATACTGTATTGCTCACTCTACATGGTCTTTCTCTAATGATGAATGCAACATATGCTTTATATAAAAAATTACATGCTTGAGTATACCCCTGTACCGCCATCAGTTTAACTACCTGTTTTATATTTCTCAACAAGATCTCTAAAGAAATTTTCTCCTACAAACATGTTTCTTTAGTTTGAGATATGAAACTTAGTATAGTTCTATGAACTGGTTCAGTTGCAACCCATAACCAGAAATGTTGATTTTCAATTTGAATAACAGTTTCATTTATTATGAATGCTGATATTCTTTTTCTTTTACAGATCCGCAAAGAAACAAATCTTTGAAACCAATTCCAAACAAAAACATAACTTATTTTTTGATATCTAAAAGGTTCCTGTACATTAGACGTATTGCTTAAACTCGTGCTAAGAAAAATACAAATACAAAGTATCCATAATAATAAAGGTGGATGTTCTATGTTTTTCAAATCTACTTTGCCTTTTAGATTAAAAATAGAACATTCACAGCTATAGATTTATCATTAAGTTGATAGGACTCACGTATATAATTAGAAAAATAATTTTTCAAAAAACTTATTTTGAATATAAATATCTTTTCGTAAAAGGGCTCTGTAGAAACCATCATAGCTAGCAACATTCTACCATTAATTATTGAACAAACAACAATCAAAATATGTTAGATTAGCAGATTAACTGTTACGTATTCTCAAACATTGCAGAATTCCATTATACTTGCATAGAAAGAGCAACCACATTTACACAGTATGGCAACACATAGTACTAGTTACAATAAGACAGTATGAAGGAAAGAGCTAGAGAATGTTTACAGACTGGCTTGTTGAAGCATACTATTTGAGATTATTCTTGCAATTATCCAAAATACCTCATTATACAACTCTCCAAAAATTTACTGATAGAATTAATTTCATGATGCTTGGAAAGATAATTTCTTCATTTATACTCTTTACAGGTACAAGACACATAATTACTGGCATAGATGCGACTGGATTCAAAATAACACATGCATCAGAATATTATATCAATAGAGCCAAATTATGAAAGAAATATGCTAAACTGTCAATTGGAGAAGATGTACTAAAGCAAATAATATGCAAGGTCAAGATTAGAAGAGCTCCAGCCAAGCATTACAATATACATTTCAAACTTATTGTAACAAGAATAGCAAAACTAAGAAGAATATCTGTAGTTGTAGCAGATAAAGGATATGATAGTGAAGATAATCATGTAATGGTAAGAGAGAAACTGAAGGGATTTAATATTATATCACCACGATATTAGAATGTTCCAGTATAGAAAACTCGTGGTAAATATAGAAAAGAAATGAAACGTGGCTATTCAAAGATTCTGTACAATCAACGTAACAAAGATGAAACTATCGTATCAGTCATAAAAAGATTATTTGGAGAACATATATCATCCAAATTAATACGAATGCAGAACAGAGAATTGACATTCAGGCGTATAGCATATAATACTCACAGAATAGTGAAATTAGTTGTTCTGACGATGGTTTCTATAGAGCCAATAAAAGCAGAGGATAAAGAAATAAATTTACTTCAATATATTGAATTTTTATTTAATTAATTTGTCTGTTAATATACTTTTACCAATGTTCTAATTTATTAAATGAAGATAAAGAATAAATATTTTATCATAAATTTCTTTATCGGCCTTTTCTATTTATGATGTGATATAATAATCATTATTATTATAGTAGTCACGATCTTCGTATTGTTCCATAAAATCTGAGCTATATCTTGAATTATCTTTTGAAATAACAAATTTGTCTAAGATTATGTGATTGTCAGTATCATAAAAAGTACCAATTAGAGTTTGTCCATTATTTGCCAATTCAAAGTTTAAAACTCCGTATACTTCATCGTCCTGTACCACATAATAATCTTTTTTATCGACAATCTTTTGTAGTCCATCACCACCAGTACCGACAGTTAAAAATATGATACCATTAGGATTATGATAATAGTCGGGCTCATAATTATCTGCACGAAATATTGGATAAGAATCATCTTCATAATTATATAAAAGAGGATATGTTCTTTCATAGTATTGGTTATGGCTTGAAATTACTAAATCTACATTATATTCTTCAAAGAGAGGTAGATAGGTATTTCTAAGTTCTTGTGCAACATCATAATCATTTCTAGTTGAATAAAATGATTTATGATTATGAACTATTATCCAATCTATATCTGTATTTTTGGAAACCTTTTCTAAATCATTTTTGATAAATTCATATTGTTGGCTTCCTTCTTCAAAAGGATGTTCGGTTGATAAACTTATGAAGTGAATATTTTCAAAGTCATGAGAATAATATGAATTTTTTAAATGATGATACTGAACAAGTTGGGTGTATGATTTTTTATCTTCGATATCATGGTTCCCTATTGCAATTTTCATCTTATTTTTTATAGGCTGAGACATTTCAGCCCAGCATTTGATAGATTTAACATCCTTTATCTGATCTCCAGTCGTGATTATTAACTCGGGGTCTAAAGCAACTATATTATTAATAGTATTTTCTGATTCATCATTACAGTAAAAATCACCAACAGCTATAAAATTAATCTCATCTGAATGGTTTTCATTTTCCAATAAATAATTCTTTGTAGATTCCTCTCGATATTCGCTGTCTTCCCTTACTAGTGGATATCGATTTAAATCATAACTATTATCATTTCCACCAAATTGTCTATGTAAAGCCGAAGAGTCAGTATTTTTCGCTGAAACGTCATATTCTGTGTCTTTATTAAAAAATATATCATCTGCAGCATAAGTATTAGATAAATGAAATAATGAAATTGTTAATGATATTAAAATAAGAATAAAACATAAAATATAATATTGATATGATTTAATCATCATAAAATTATAAATTGTCATAATATTATGAAAGTAGTATTAATTATTTAAAATTTGTAAAACATGAATAACAAACATACTTAACATCTAATTTATGATATTTCTTATCTTTATTCAAGTACAATAAATTTTTATTTAATATCTAATAGTTTTAACTATCTCAATTATCTTATTATTAAATTTTTACATATATTGATAGAAGTTATTAAATTTGATAAATCTAATTTTTAAATATTCAATATATTGAAGCAAGAAGGTTAAATAATTGAGGTATATAGGTTATCGTTATAACTCAAAATATTCCCATTTAAGATTTTTTAACTTTGATAAAAATAAAATGACGAAATATTGATAAAATAAAAAAATCCATTATTGAGACCAGAACTGTCATTTAAAATCCAAAAATGTTCATTTAAATTTAAGTAAATAACTAAGAAATTTAAACTACCTTACATAGTTTAATTTTTTCTATATATCTTAGGTCGTACTATATTATAATATTAGATGGATTTAGTTAAGGAAATAGAATTATCTCTTATGGTGCCATTATATTATGGTATGGTAATAATTTGGGGAAAGTTTATCCTGTAACATAGTAACTAAATATTTTTCTGAATGATTGTTATATTAGGAAATTCGACTAATTAATAAGCTATATAAACCATCGGTCGTCTTATTATCAGGGGAGGATTGTTAAAGCCAAAAACCATCGGACTATAAATACAGAAGGACAAGGAAAGAATTTCTGTATCTATAATAGATAAACCCTTTACTGTTTGGATTAATATGCATAATTTCGGTTATGGATTTTTAAATATATTTGAATATTTTTAGCTGGATTTTTATTTACACTAAAGATGCTAATGACTCGATTTAAATGTTGATAAATAAAGCATAAAGATAATCATAATATTATGTTTTACATGCTTACAGACAATTGCCATATAACATTTAGATTGATCATTTATTAATATAATAATAATTTATTTGTATATGATTAGGAAAAATCACATACTATTTCTTTGTTTTATTTCATTTTTGATCCTAGTCATATCCTTTATCAGCATTTCTGGATTTGCATTTGGTCAAAATAATAACACCAATGATTATCATTTCTATAAGGCATTTGGAGGAAAAGGAATTGAGGACGGACAACTTTCAACACCTCATAGTCTTGACATAGATAAAGATGGAAATGTCTATGTAACCGATACAGGCAATAATCGAATTCAAAAATATGACTCTGATGGAAACTTTCTTTTAAAGTGGGGGAAAGAAGGTTCTGGTGATGGTCAGTTCATAAAACTGCATGACATAGCATCAGATCCTTCTGGAAAATTCGTCTATACTTTAGAATTAAAAAACCATAGAGTTCAGAAATTTGATTCCCAAGGAAAGTTTATTTTGAAATGGGGATTTGAAGATACCGGAGGTGAAGGAGCCGAAAGAACTCCTCATCAACTTGCAGTAGATAGCCATGGATATGTTTATCTAACTGATAAAAATAGTCATCAAATACTAAAATTTGATGATAATGGTAAATTTATAGAGGTTCTTGGCTCAAGAGGGGGAAATGAGGGTCAATTCTACAGACCTCATGGAATTGTTTTTGATTCTAATGATACCCTGTATATAACGGATATGAGAAATTCTAGGGTGCAAGCCTTAGATAGTGGTTTTAAATTGGTAACCCAATGGGGATCTTCTGGGACTGGTTCAGGACAATTTTCTCTCACTTTTCCAGGAATTGACTTGTACGAAAAAGAAGGATTAGTGTTTGTAATTGACAAGTTATCTACTAACGTTCAAATATTTGATAAACAAGGAAAATTCATATCCAAATTTGGATCAAAAGGTACTGGTGATGGTCAATTCAAAAGACCTGAAGATATAGCTATAGATCCTCAAGGTAGGATATTTGTATGTGATACGGGTAATTCTCGAATTCAAATATTTTCAACATCAAACGACCTCTCTAAAAAAGACTTGTCTTAAAAAATTAGTATACAAAAGGCTCGTTAAATTACATGGTCAATAACTTTATTCTAGGCGATAGAAATAATAAACATCGTTAATTATATAACAAGAAATTATATCTTTAAGAAAATCTCGATCTTTACTTACTGTTTCCTATAAAATATTTTATAGTTTATCATTAATATAATATAAATATATATAAAAAAAGAAAATTTTTAAATTTAGTACTATGCATTGTACAATTAATATTCTAGTCACAAGATATAAAGGAGAAGATAGACACAATAACTTCCTATTCTTCTTGCACTTTGTGAACATTTTCTTATTTATGGCTTAAAAGTTTCTTGTGGACTTTGGATACATATCTTTTCTTTGTTAGCTTACTTCATTATTGAATAGCTGAGTATAATGTAATTATGATATACGTCATTATTTAAAAGGTTTTAATATTTTGATCTTCTGCTGTTATGGAATTTGAATTCATGGCAAAAGTCGAAAACAACAATATTAGAAGGCGATCTTGGTAATGCAATTGGATTTTTGAATTCCTGAATAATTTACATATAAATATTAACATAAAGGTATTATAATTATTCAAAGAGTTTAGTCTGATAGAATGGAAAAGTTTGGTATCTCCAGCTACATTCGGTTGATGCTTCTTTGCTTCTTTCCAAATGAGATCCTTTTGAAGATAATTAGTTATTATAGCTATTATGAAAAGTAAAAAAAATATAGAAGTATTTTAAATCAATAGCAGTATCGGTTTTAAAATGAAGCAATCGAAAATTCAATACTTTGTAGCTTTTATTTATAGAAACTTTGTTTAAAAATAAAAAATGAGGTTTGATTTAGTTCTCATTTTATGGAAGTATTTCTATTCTAGGAGAGAATTATGTTCATTAACTCCTGTTCTGCGGATAAATCTGGTTGTTGTTGAAGTTGAAGAGATGAACCTCTTTGAATTGGTTGAGATTGTGGGTCAAGTAATGTAATCACTTTTTGTCTGAAACAGTCCAATAAACCTATTGCAGTTCTACAATCTTGATTTCCTCCAGCTGCGGTACAACTATTGCCCGCACCTTCACCTGAAATTTGATTTAAGAATCCTGTAGCAAATAGTTCAAATGCTTGAGAAATTGAAATGTTTCGTTCACTAGCTATATATTTTACCGCTTGTTCAAATTGGTCACAGATTTCAAATACTTGTGCTAGAAATTGTTCCTGATTATTAGGCGCTATTGGTAAACACTTAGCATTAGGATTATCTCCTGTTACCAAAGGATTATCCCCTGTTCTTGTCAAACAATTAGCTCCGTTAGGATCATCTGGTGGATTTTTCAAAGGAGCGAAATCGAAGTTAATAGAGTTTATCCATTCAGCTAAATCATTTATGAAATCCCTAAATTGTCCTTGATTTAAAGTATGAGACCAATATTTTATACATTCTTCACATTGTAATCCTACATCTTCGCCTGGAGTCGGTGGAGGTATCTTATCACAAAACCTTTTATCCTTTACAAAAACACCTTCCAATGGTCCGTATTTACATACAATTTTTTTGTCCTTTGTTGGATACTTGCTGTACATATTATCATAAGAATTACCATAAGAATTATCATAAGAATCACCATAAGATTGTTGATATGGTTCTTCATAAGATTGTTGATATGGTTCTTCATAAGATTCATGGTATCGTTCTTTTTGTTCTGTAGCTGAAATATTTGTTGGCATACTAGAGACAGTTGTTCCTAAAAATAACAACGTCACTAATAATAGACCGTATATGCTTAACTTGTGCATTAGTTCTTACATTATTATTATATTATATTTGAGGTAGGTCACATTTATCTTAAATTAATTATAAAAAGATTATTTTTTAAAAAAAACTAAAAAAAAATATAAATATTTTTTAGTTAGATATTTAATGATTATGAAGAAGAAAATTATATCATACGAATAGAATAATTTTTAAGTCTGATTGATTAATAGAGAAGAAAATTTTATATTCTCATTATTTAACCTTTATTGGTATAATTTTTGATAACATTTTTTGGCTCTGACGATATGAAAATCTTCTGGGTTATACCATTGTTGTATATTGGCTAGGTTCAAAATTAACATACTCCGTAAGAGAGTGAGGCTCTGACTGAACCGTATCTGAAGTGGCTATCATAGTACTCCTGGAGAGTGAATGGATGTTTGCCACCTGTTATTAGCCAACAAATAAAAAAAAGAAGGT
>DATFCH010000338.1:0-3896 GCA_035253345.1 Nitrososphaeraceae archaeon | reverse complement strand
TAATAATAATAAACAAAATTGTGATCTGTCACATGTATACAATTGGCTAAATCTATACATTTATTTGTATAATACAACAATTAGAAATAAAATACCATTTCTTGTCAATGGAGGTGAATTCATCTAAAGTTAACAGAACTGTATTATATATTCAAAATATAGAATGAGAAATTGAATAATACTAATAAAACCAAATTGTTTACTTCTATGGTAACATATACTCTATTATTAAAGGTTAAGGAAATATAAATCAAGGATCACATTCAAAGTCATAGTCTGAATATACTTATCTCTATATAG
The DNA here is from genome assembly GCA_035253345.1 of Nitrososphaeraceae archaeon. Taxonomy (GTDB): domain Archaea; phylum Thermoproteota; class Nitrososphaeria; order Nitrososphaerales; family Nitrososphaeraceae; genus TH1177. The sequence continues at coordinate 3,596 of DATFCH010000338.1, read as the reverse complement.
TCCAATACCATTTAGTTCAGACTATGGTAATTAAATTATCTCCAAGCAGTATATAATATTATTAACAGCTCGGTGTACTGAAATAAATTCAGTCAATCCAAAGATTACCATCGTCTTTTAAGTTTACCAGCCTAGAGAGAGTTAACTTCGTTATATAAATATTATATACTTCACTTAACAAATTCATTTACTATAAAAACATCGGAAATTCTTATCATACCATGACCTTCTAAGGGTTGGGTGGCTTCCCTAGAAGGTTATGGTTTCTTCTAACTAACACTATTACCGTGTAATTGACAAAGTTAATTAAATTATAAATAAAAATTTAGTTTTATTTTTTGTGTCTTTCAATCCTTACTCGTGTGGTCAGTCATTATCGAGGTTTGAGAGATCAGCGAAAGGGATGTATACCTTCAAGGTCATAGCCTTCTCCACAGTCCCTTAGTACAATTCAAAAGCTATGACCCATTGTTGTTAACTTCGTTCTACAAATATTATATATTATATTTTCTAAGTTAGTTTACAATTCATTAAGTATTCACTCTCAGATCAGCCGATTTCACAAAAGCACAACCATTGTCCTCTAGAGGCTTACTTGGTCACCCTCTAGACGGCTATGGCTTTTACTCAGTCATTTTGTTCTACAAATATTAATAGTTGAGTTTTCTAGTTTATCTAACATAATCGCGTCTCTAAGATATGATCTGTCAAAACCAATCATCATCTAATTTCTACTGTGTTAACTAACAAAGTTAATCAAATTATAAATAAATTCTTCACTAAACTGTCATACCAACTATTCTTCTATCCGTGCCAAGAAGATGAAGAATACCAACTAAAAAACTAGCCATAATATCCTCTATGTTGTGATTATAGTAATCCTTAGAGGATTATGGTTTACTAAATATTCTTTTGTCATTTTTATTTATTATGTTTAACGCATATTCTTTTTTAATAATCTGATAAAAAGACCCGTTTTTTAAGTAAAGTCATTTATCAAGTTAACGAAAAATAATAATATATTTGGTAATTAAGTTTTTATAAACATTTACTTTAAATTTTATTATATATTTTTTATATTGGAATGAAAGCCTCCGTATATCATGAACATAACAAAGATCCACGAAAGGTTGTAAAAATAGAAGAGATAGAAATCCCTAAAATCAAACATAACCAAGTTCTCATAAAAGTTGAAACAACATCTTATAATTACAATGATCTATGGGGAATATGGGGAGAACCAATCAAGATTCCACTCCCACATATTTCTGGAAGTGACGTTGCAGGAACCGTAGTAGATGTGGGAGAAAATGTTTTAACCATAAAAAAAGGGGATAGAATAGTAGGATATCCCAATTTAACCTGTAGAATTTGTAAAGATTGTACTTCTGGCAAAGAATATGATTGTCGCCAAAGGCAAGTATGGGGTTTTCAAACAGGTCCTTTATGGGGAGGATTTGCTCAATATACATATTTACCAGAAGTCAATGTCATAAAAATTCCAAATAATGTTGCTTTTGAAGATGCAGCAGCTATTTCTATGGTAGGAATGACTGCCTGGCATATGTTAGTTACCAGAGCTAATATTCAACCAGGTCAAACTGTATTGATCATGGGAGGTGGAAGTGGTATGGGAATAGCTGGTATCCAAATTGCAAAGTTATTTAATTGTGATGTTATTGCAACTGCTGGCACACAAGAAAAAATGGATAAATGTCTTGAATTAGGTGCTGATCATGCTGTGAATCATAGAGAGGCAGAGTGGTATAAAAAAGTTAGAGATTTAACTAATAAACAAGGGGAAGGTGTAGATATCATTTTTGAACATATAGGAAAATCTGTATTTTCAAAAGAAGTTAGCCTCTTAAATATGGGAGGTACATTAGTAACCACTGGAGCCACAACTGGATATGATTCAAGACTAGATTTAAGATATCTATTTTTTAGAGGATTAAACCTTCTTGGAGCTACACAAGGAACCCGTGCCGGACTAGAGGAAGTTATCAAATGGACAAGCAAAGGAAAAATAAAAGCAATAATAGATACTATTTATCCATTTGAAAATATGGTGGATGGTCACATAAAAATGATGGAATCACAACTATTTGGGAAATTAATTACTACGCCACAAAAATTATAATTTGATGATTACAATAGTGTTAAATTAATTCATCTTGTTTATGTGATCTACCACCCTCTCCTAAATAATCACACCAATAAACAATAGATCTAATTTTTACACTATAGAAGATGTTTTTGCTATATGATATTATCACTATTTTTAATTTCTTTGAAGGTTACAACATCTTATCATTTTGATTAATCTAATGTAATACGTAACATTGAAATGTCATTATTTTGATATTCTAGTTTTAAAAGATACAGATAATATTAAATTATTTAGCTTATATCAATAATCAAATATCTGAATTTTAATTCCTCCTAATTGTATAAAGGTATTGCTCATTTATAATAATTGAATAAATTTATTGTCATAGCCTGAATGAATAAAATGCAAAATATAGTAGGAATTTACTTCATACAGGCCATGACTTTTTGGTCGGGTGGATTGATTAATTTGCCTATTAACCTTCCATTTTAAAGGAGTATATCCGTAGTTTATTTATAATATATTAGATTTATTAATTTTATTCACTTTCTCATTCTATGGTGAGAATACTACAGAAAATTTTTTGTATTATTAATTATTAATAGAAATTAAATTAAAAATTCGGTATTTAAAATTTCATTTAAACCAGCATAGTCAACAAATTATAAAGTAATTTAAAAATATTTATTGTCATAGCCTGAATATTATTGGAGACATGAATTAGATGTCCAGACTATGACTGTATTGGTTAGAGTATAACTTCCAATTCAAATTGTGATATATTGCACATATTATTTTATTATATCCCTATTTATCTATTTTTGAAATTCTCACTCTATGTTGTAAATATATACAGCGAAATTTAACGACATACTAAACAAAATTTAAACTCAGATCTGATTGTATCTCTCCGTAGGGCAATTATTTTTACAGTGAATTTTTAGTCGGAAAAGTATAATCAAACATATCTGATGCAATTTTTTATCATAGATGGGTTGTATTTACTAAATCTTTTTTTAGGAGATGACTATTCTTGTCATTTGATTAGAAGAGAATTTGTTTTGTTTTACTAATCGCTAGACATGATATAATAGTATAGTCATTTTTTCAATATATCGATTAAATTCTGATTGAATCCTTGTTGATTATTTTATCTTTTTCAGTATTATATTAGCGGTAGTATTTTCTTTATTATTTTACTCTAACTGGCAAATCTAAGCACTTACCCTCAATATTGTTTTTGAAACTACAAAGACAAGTGCAGATCTTATCCAAATATTTTTTTTATATTCTTTATAAATTCTGTCTTATCAACAGGTTTTCTCAATATTTGTTCTTTTGATAACCCAGGAACTATAGTTAATAATTCGTCTGCTATATCTAAAACAGTAACAAAAATAATCTTAATTGTGGGATCTATAGCTTTTATTTGTTGATGTAATTGAAATCCATTCAAATTTTCCATTCTAATATCAAGTATTACTAA
>DATFCH010000337.1:0-8627 GCA_035253345.1 Nitrososphaeraceae archaeon | reverse complement strand
GAAATAGCAAAATTACTTTATGTCTATTCTATAACAAAGATGAATAAAGAAATTGTTTTTTAATTCCATATATCATTCAAGTACCACCTTGAATGAATTTAATATAAATCTAATTGAATTTATATAATTTTGTTAGATATTAAAACAATATAATTATCTGATTTGTCACCATGCTACAAAACTTTTATAATCATTATAATTTAGAAATAGATTTGATGATTCACGAGTTGAATAACATTATTTTACAAATATTTTAAAAAAACCTAAAAAATCAGTATTGGAGAAATATCTAATAAATTATTCACGATTATGAAAGATGGGATCAATTTTTGGCGTCTGATAATCTCTTCTATTGTTGTTGCTGCGATAATAGTAAGATAGTTTACCTTTCAGCTATTACATATTACATTTAACAGATTTATTTCCATATAGAAACAACTAATAACTTTCATTCATTGCAGTTTTTACTAAATTTATAAATTTCTTTCTGTTTATAGAATTGTTATAACGCAAAATAAAAACAATTTTGTTAAATAGTCATTTATACAGTTTAAAATATGATTATATAAAAAACTTTAAGAGATATACCAATACAAAGAAAATAATGAAGATTGCACTTGTTGATGCCTATCCACAAGACACCTTATTATTTTCCAAAATTAAAAAAATTCTTGATGATTCTTATATTCAAATTATCAATTTGTCTGAAAAGAATTATGACCTTGCAAATCAGGTAGATTTAGTCTTTATTGTTGGAGGGGATAGAGCAATGTTAGATTATTTTCATAAAGTAGTAAACGATTCGGCCCCAGCTATAGGCATATATGAATCAGAATCTACTGGATTTTTAGCTCAAATAGACGTACGTGATTTAGAAACAAATATTCAAAGGTTAAAAAAAAATGATTATAAAATTGAGGAACTTGTTAGATTAGCGGTAAATGTTGATGGAAAAGAGATAGAGCCAGTTTTAAATGATGTCGCAGTATTCCCTAGTAAAAGTGCTACTTTAATGGAACATATATTAAAAATTAACAGAAAAGATGTTTGGCATGATAATAGCGATGGAGTAATTATAGCAACGCCTACAGGATCGACAGCGTATTCTATGTCAGCAGGGGGACCGATGATACTTCAGAACTCAGGAGTATTTGTAGTAGTGTCTGTTAATTCAGTCGATAATACTAGAAGACCATTGATATTTCCAAATAATTGCTTGTTGGAAATATCAGAAATTTTAAGTAGATACCATTGCGAAGTAATTTTAGATGGAGGAAGAAGAATAGGTATCAAAAAATTTCTTATATGTACTAAACATCAGTATCCTGCCAAAGTTGCAAGGCTAATAGGTGATGATTCTGCTACATCGATAATTGCTAAAAAAGTAAAAATTGCTGAAGAATTATTAAACATGCCACCAAGTGCAAAGCTAATATTAAAAATATTAGAATATGAAGGTTCAATGAGTCAGAAAGACTTAGCTGCTAAGACATTATTGCCAGAGAGAACAATTAGATTATCATTAGGTCACTTAGTCAGTAGGGGATATGTAAAAAAGAAAACTTCACTACGTGATGCAAGACATAGAATTTATGAACTTAAGATTTAAGAGATGCAATCTTTATAAATGATTCAAAAGCTTGTTCTGGTTTTCCTGGACGGCTATCAAACTCTGCATGATATTGAAATGCAAAATAAAACTTGTGATCAGGGATCTCTAGAATTTCCGTCCTTTTTCCATTATCTGAATAGCCAGATAGTATTAGACCGTTTTTATTTAATATTGATAAGTAATTTTTATTGAATTCATATCTATGTCTATGTCGTTTGTTAATATGATTCTTCAAGTATATTTTTGATGCAAGTGTATTCGGATTAATTATTATTTTATGACATCCAAGTCTCATAGTTCCACCTAAATCATTTAGATGTTTTTGTTCAGGCATAAATTCCACTACTGGCTCCTTTGTAGTTATATCTAATTCAGTAGAATTAGCATCATGTATTCCACATACATTTCGAGCAAATGAAACAAGAGATAATTGGAATCCAAAACATATTCCGAGGAAAGGAATATTTTCTTCTCTCGCATAATTAGCGACGTTGATTATCCCTTCAGACCCACGTTTCCCAAATCCTCCTGGAATAAGAATTCCTTCATATTTATCAAGCAATGATAATTTCTGTTTCGAGATAACATCGAATTTTTCGGAATCAATCCAAGTTACCTCTAATTTATTTCCTAGTTTTGCTGCAGCATGAGAAAGAGCTTGATAAACACTTACATAGCTGTCTGGAAGGGAAACATACTTTCCAACAACTGCAATATTTATTATTTTATTATATTTTAAGAATGACTGTGTTATATAATTCCAATTTGACCATTGTATAATTAAATCCTGTAATTTTAGTTTGTCAGCTATTATATTTATGATATTTTGATTTGTCAAAATTTCAGGTACTGAAAAAATAGAATTGACATCATGACAAGACAAGACACAATTTGAATTTATATTGGCAAATAATGAGATCTTTGTTCTAGCATCAACTGATAAAATATTTTTACATCTTACTGTTAGTATATCAGGATTAATACCTATTCTCCTAAGCTCCTGAACGCTATGTTGAGTAGGTTTAGTTTTTTGTTCTCCTACCACATCTAATATTGGGGCTAATGTGACATGAACAAATAGCGTATTATATTCTCCTTCTTCTAGTTTCATTTGTCGAAATGCCTCTAAAAAGGGCAGACTTTCTATGTCTCCAACAGTTCCTCCGCATTCAATTACTAATACATCTAAGGATTCTTGATCTGATAGTCTCCTTAATTTGTTTTTGATGGCATCAGTAACATGAGGAATGATTTGAACACATTGACCTAAATATTTGCCCTCTCTTTCATCTTTTATTACCTCTGAATAAATTCTTCCAGTTGTTAAATTATGTTCTCTAGTTAATTCAATATTTAAAAATCTTTCATAGTTTCCTATATCCATATCACATTCCCCACCATCAGAGGTTACAAACACTTCACCATGAGCAACAGGATTCATTGTTCCAGCATCATAATTAACATATGGGTCTACTTTTACACATGATACTTTAAGATGTGTTAGTTGTAAAATTTTAGCTATAGAAGAGGTGATAACTCCCTTACCTAACCCGGAAAGAACACCTCCAGTTACAAAAATATATTTTACATGGTGATCTTTATTATTTTTTAATTGCACATCAAGGTTTAGATACCCTTATTTTTATTCGTTTTTGAAAATATTTATTATTAATTTCAGACAATACCAAGAATAATCATATTGTTTAGACATCATACTCAATTCGATAAATCTCATATGCAAAGATTTTAGATAATATTAATAGACAAAAATTAAGTAATAGTATTAAATAGTTTTTGTTAGGAAATATATTTTATATTTTTTATCTATAAATTATTATATATTTATTTTTATTCTATTAATAATTCAATAAAAAAAATTTGTCATATAATAACCTCCACACTATTAGGTTATTATAATAATAACAGAACCACAATTATTGAGGTTACAAATACTGTTCCAATGCAATTGCGATTATACATAGAGATTATTATTTTATTACAAAATATAATTAGAATAAAAATCGTTATCAAGTTAATTTTTATCATCAAACATTACATAACAAAGTTTTTATTTATTTATTTAGATTAATCTAAGAAAGATAGTACTTAACATTATATTAGTTAATATTTTCTCACTTAATATAATCAAATAATTGTACAGAAATATATATCTCAAATTAAATATATTCAATCAAATAATGATAGTATGATAAAAGACGATATCTTCGACATTGATTTATTTATTCACCATTTCGGCATTTTTAATATTAATGGCAGTAGGTGAAGTCAATGCAGAAGAAGAATTCATAAGTAAAATGGCTGATACTTTTGTTTACAATCTTCCAACAGTGCTGACTAATGCATTATTGGGTGATATTGAACATAATTCGTTCAATGCAACTATACAAAAAATCGATCAAAATAATTATAGAGATAATAGATGGTCAGAACCCAGTTTATCAGTACTGATAAATAATGCATTATTAGACAATATTTATCATAATTCGTTCAATGCAACCGCTTTAGATCAAGTAAAACAGCAATTTATAGTAATAAAACAAGACTCAAATAATGAAAATATTATATTTGAAAAACCAGATAAACAAGTACAACATATAACGACAACAGAAGTTCCTTTTATATTACCAGTGCCGTTTCCTTAACTTTAATTCAAAAAATATATTGCCACGCAAGCATAATAGAATAATATGCGAAGTTAGCTCAGCCTGGTTAGGGTACGAGCTTCCCAAGCTCGGGGTCGCGGGTTCAAATCCCGCACTTCGCATTTATAGGATGTATTATTATTCAAATAAACAATTTTGACCTTTAAATACAATATTACTTATTTTTATTTTTCAAATTCATTTTCAAAACAAGATTTCTTGTTTATTGGAAGGCTAAAGAAGAAAGTAGCTCCTATTCCAGAAGAATTATTGTGTGCCCAAATTCTCCCATTGTGAGCATCTATAATATTCTTTGATATGTATAATCCTAACCCTGTTCCTTTCTCAGATCTTGTGGCAAATTTACAAAATAGTCTCGGAAAAATTTCTTGATGAATTCCACTTCCAGTATCTTCTACGCTAACAATAACATTATCACTTCTCTTCTCGACTTCTATCTTTATGAATCCTCTACAAGTAAATTTTAATGCGTTGCTTAATAGATTGCTAATAACCTGATTAATTCTTTCTCTGTCAGCAAATATTTTTATCAATACAGGTTCATAAATTATCTTTATATCTATATTATCTGAATCTTCAGAACAAATTTGATTTTGAATATCTTTAACAGAATTAGATAAGACACTGTTAAGATCAAAATATATCTTGTTAAGCTTTAGGGAATTACTTTCGATTTTAGTAACATCAAGAATATCAGAAGCCAATCTATCTAGTCTTTTTGCATTACGTATTATTAATTGAATTTGTTCTTCTTCTACTTTAACAGTTTTAGTTTGAGGATCAAGATCTTCTTCAATTATTTCTACTTCTCCTAAGATAGGCATTATTGGAGTTCTTAATTCATGTGCAGCTATATTGATAAATTCTTTTTGCATTCGATCATGTACTTTTAATTGTTCATTCGCTTTTTCAAGCAGCTGATTTGATTTAAGAAGAGATATATTTGTATTTTTTAATTGGCCTGTTCTTATATTGACTTCATTTTCTAATCTCTTATTCCAGGATAAGATAAGATAAATTATTCCAAATGTTACAGAACCAGTAATGACCACCACTAACGTACTAAAATTATTTTGTTGAGCTATTAAGGAACCTACGTTGCTTGCTAATTGATGAGGAAAGCTGCCATATAATGTCCATAAGTATTTATCATTTATTATAATAGGTTCGTATGATAATGTTATTGTTGATCCATTATATGTTAGATCTTCAGCTAAAGATTCACCTTCAAGTCCTTTTTTTATAATTTTATTATAATTTTCTCTGAGATCAGTAGGTATTAGAGACTGAAATTCATCTGACATATAATTATTACCTATTAGTGACTGGTTTCTAGCATATATTATTACTCCTTCTCTATCCATTAATCCGACATTACCAATAATAGAAGAGGTCATCTCATTTTGAAGAAATGTACCTAATGATTTAACACTTATTGCTGCTACCAATACACCATTAAATGTCTGTTTAACATTATAAGTATTATTTAAAGTGTGTGCTATTTCTTGTTTAATTAAAGGATAGGAAATATATAAAAATGCAGATGGACTACCTTTAGAGGTTATTGAAGTACTATAATAAGGAGTTAACGTCTTTTTTGGATTAAGGAAGAATGGTTGATTCTGTGTATCTAAAACTTCATTCGCTTGAGGTATCTGATAGATTTTGCTAGATGTAACAATTCTGCCATTAACATCGATCCAATAATACGCATCTGTTATATGAAGTGTAGAAGATTGAGCAGAATACAGTAAATTTTGCACTTGATCAATATCATTTTCAAATAGAAATGGAGAAGATGTCAATACTTTAAGATTTGAATTTATTGAATCAAGACTATGTACTAAAATTCTAGATAAATCATATGCCTGAATTCTAGCATTTGATCTTATGTCCTCTTCTGCTATTTTCTTTATTTCATCAGCAGTAAAAGAAGAAGATTGATAAGATATAATAAATAGAAAACCAATTCCTATGATAATTATAATTAATAATAATGAAAAATTATTCTTGAAAAGTGAAAGACCTATCAACAATTGACACTATTCTTTTTTATCATATAATAAATAAATCAACTGGAATACTCATCACATAAATTTCTATATCGAATAGTTTTATAAGAAAAATAAAAAATATCGAATATGCTGCAAAGTATTATATTTTAATGTTATTACTCTACTAGATGCCAATTATCCATATGTTGGGAAATTCGTGATATATCTTCTTTTTGTTTGATTACCACAAATAGTGCATTCTTTGATATTGGATCTATATTGTTTTCTACAAGTTTTACAATAATTTTTCCATTTTCGTAATTTTACAATTCCTTTATTCCCAAGAGATATGGTATTGATACCAAGAAATTTTGCTACATTTTGGATCGAATAATCATCAGATACTAATGGTTTATTCAGTTGATAGGCTAAAGCCAGAATAGAAATATCTGCTTTCGAAAGTTTTTTAATATCACCAGATTGGTATGCAGTATCAACTATTTTATTAATTGATTCTTCAAAAGGATCTTGTATAACTAATCCCTGCGAGGAAATTAACAAGTCTAATGTTAAAGATAAACTTAATATGTGTTTTATTTCGTTCATGATATTTGTTGTAGTATAAAGCTTGAAATTAAGCGATCTGTAAAAACCTGCATAAAAAGCAGTAGAATCTAAAATGTAAGTATCAGAATCCCATTTTTTCACATTGTCTAAGCCCCTTTTTAATTAGTCTAATAAAACGAGCATTAATGGGGAATAGAGAAATTTTAATCCTATCATCTTCTTGTAGTGAATAACTATCTTGACCATCAATTATTAAATTTAACCTATTATTACTAGAGATTTCAATATCTTCTGGTGGTATTATTATAGATGGCATTTTATTTATTGAAGCTATAGGATTTAGAATTAAGCAATGTAATTCTTCGTGTAGTATTGGACCTCCCAATGAGATAGAGTGACCAGTTGATCCAGTAGGAGTAGAAATTATTAATCCATCCATACGTTGATTTATGATTCCGTCTCTGAATTTTATCATGATATTTGGAGTTTTAGTGAAATTACTTCTAAACAACAAGATATCATTTAACGCAGGAGGAAAAACATTCTCAGCTAAAGAAGCTTGAATTCTAATTCTTTCATCATAATAATAGTTCCCATTTAATATAGCGTTAATTGCATAATCAATTGATTCCAATCTGATTTCAGATAGAATGCCTCGTGTACCCCCAACATTAATACTAAAAACAGGAAGATCGCTTGGATGAAATCTAAAGGCTCTAAGAGTAGTACCGTCTCCTCCAAGTGCTATCACTAAATCAATATCATTAATATCATTGATTAAAGTAATAACATTAGAATTCTTTTTAAAAGATGTTTCAAATGGAGGAATTGAGAATACTTTGATATTATTTTTAGAAAGTACCCGGGCTATATATTCTGAAGCATCTAATGCATTTTTATTTAGATTTTTTGTAATTATAGCTACTCCTTTAATCTTTTTTATCATGAATCATAAATATAAACAATAAGATACTCTTAAATGCATTTTTATTCTACAATGGTTGAAATAACGATAAGACAAATGCTTTGACTATTTAACATGCCGGATAAAAAATTGACGACAAAAAAAATATTTAAATTGTCTTTGAAATAAAGCACCAACAATAATGTGTGGATAGACAGGGCCGATAGCTCAGCTTGGTGGAGCGTTCGACTGATAATCGAAAGGTCGAGGGTTCAACTCCCTTTCGGCCCACCTTGTTCCTATTATGACTCCTAAAATATAATCAAGATATAATTCTCAATGTTCACTATTTCTTTTCTCATAATTAATTATATTATTATGACACATTTTAATATAGAAGAAAAATTTTTAAGAATTATCAAAGTATCTATGATAATTCCTTTTGAATAATACTAATGATAAACATGTAAGTCCTAGCTAAAATCGTTAAAAAATTTAAAATTCGATGAGAATATCAAAAAAACTTCTTAAAATGGAGGGATCCCCTTTGATTTTTAATGTTAGCTCTGTTTGATTCCTAATTGTATGTCGAAAAGCAAGAAGAATATTTTTAAGTATTCAGAAAAATCTTTTAATAAAATGCCATCTATACTTCTTCCAAGAATTTTCTTTGATTATTAGTTGATCTTTTATAGAAAAATTATTTTCAAAATGCTACTATGGCCGTTTGGGAATAGAGACTAGCATTTCTACTATTCATTTTTTAAGTATAAATTTATTATTTTAAAATAATTCATAATTACCTTATCTCATTTAGTTATTAAGGTTCAATATCTCTATTTTCAAAAAACATATAGGTTTAAACA
>DATFCH010000336.1:0-6009 GCA_035253345.1 Nitrososphaeraceae archaeon | reverse complement strand
ACAATAATGGATGCTTCTGAGCTACCTGAATTGATATTCAGAGATTATTCTGATTACATGAATGAAAAGATACAGAAAGATTAACTACTCCAAATATTCGTATAATTGAAAAAATTTTTATATATTTAGAATCTCAATCTGTTTTCATATTTAGTCAATAAATAGGACTATTTTCAATTAGTTTTTAATATAAAACGAAATGTTTAGAAATAAAATTATGAAACATAATTGTGATGGTTATAATGTAAATCATTATTTTCAATTCAATTAGTACATTATATTGTAGCCATCTTGTTTTTTTGGTATTACGCAATTAATACATATTACCATGATTGTATGGATTTACTGAAGGAGAAGATATTTCTGAATATGATATGACTACTTTCATACCATATATTTCGCTATTCGATGGTTTAATTATTGATTATTTATTCAGTGTAGAAGGTCCTATTCTATAAACAGCACCAGGATTTTCTGTTTCTGATCTCTTGAGTCCCGAAACTACATATAGATAGCCGTCTGGACCATGTTTCAAATCAGTAATAATGCTAAAACCTTCTGCAAATAATATGTCTCCCTATTCTGTAGGATCTGTTGCAATTTTATCTTCTAAAACACCATTAAGAAGTAATTCAGTCCGATTATCATTCAAATCGAAGTGAAATATTCGTCCATCTACTGAACCAACAAACATGTCGTTCTTATATTCAGATCCTAATTTAGTGGAATTAAGAAATAATATTCCTGTTGGCGGAGAGGATTTATCCCACGTGAATTTAGGAGGGCTATAATGTCCTCGCCCTTCAAAATAAACAAGATCTTTAGGAGGAGTATTGCCTACAGTGACAAATTTTGTTTCTCCTGCTTCAGCATCTTTTCCTTCTTCTTCTCCTTCACTTTCTGCTCCTCAATCTCCTTCTTCTTCTCCTTCATCTTCACCACTACTACCCGCTTCCAATTTTTTACCTTCTTCATTTACTCTCCAGATTCCAAAAATTTTATCTGAACCACTATTGGATCCAGGTTCTGCCAAGTTAATTTCATCACCATATCTAGGTCCATTTTCAGTAAACCATAATTTCCCAGTAACAGGATCAAAATCTAATCCAAAACTATTTTTTACTCCATAAGCATAATACAAATTAAGAAGGTATTCATTTCCTAGTATTCCACTTTCAACTGGCTTACCATCTTGGCTTATTCTTAATATTCCAGCTCTTCCATCAACTGCTTTACCATCTTCAAAATTTTGAGTTTTGGTTTTGTATGGTTCCTCAGGAATTGTGTGTTGAAAATTACCTACAGTAAAGTAAAGATTGTTATCTGGACCAATATCTATTATTCCACCGATGTGAGCAGGATCTGAAAATGAGGGAATGCTTAACAACAACTTTGGATTGATAAGAGCGTTATTTTTGTTATCTAAATCATATCTATATATTTGATTCTTTCAATCAGCATTTTTTCCTTCACATGTAATATAATACAAAAATACATGACAAATTGTATCTTTATTTGTTGTAGTAGAAGTACAATTAATTCTTTTTATATCATTAATAGCAATTCCCAATAAACCGCGTTCATCCTTTTCATTTACATCAACGTATAGGAGTGGTTTAGCTACGATATGACCATCAGTAATTCGTTTTACTGTACCAGATTTTTCTAGAATTAAAAAATCATGTGGACCTAAAAATGTCATAGTAGTAGGAAAGTCAAGTCCAGCTGCTACCAATTCTATTTTTAAAGTATGGTCATAAACAGTAATATTTTCCTCATCAAGTGGTTGTTGGGTTTGCTGAGCATATATATTAGAAAAAATAAAAAAAACAAAAGGAAAAGATAAAAACAAAAATAGATTAAACATTCTATTCAATTAATATCTAAGTAAAAGAAGAGGTATCAAACTATATATGATTTCAATTATCAATAATAGTAAAAATTTTTCTGATTACATAGAAAGCTTAATAATTGATTTATCAAAAAATAAGTAGAAATAATATAATAACTATAGATGATTTAAAAAATTAATCGGAAAAACTGGATGTATCCAATTCGAGCCTTTAATTCTTTAATGAGGCAGACAACAGGGAAATATTGAAATTGTCAATATGTCATATCAGAAAGTCAAACTAAATCCCATAATAATTACTTTCGAAAGAAATGCTTATTCATCAACAGATAGAAAATTTTTATAACTATAGAGAAACTGATGAGATAAAGTTGATAATATAAAAAATACTATCTATTGTATCATACCAGAAAACAGTATTGAAATTTATATATATTAAATAGAAAAATAACTGAAAGTCGTCTAGAAAAATTACATCTCCTCTTACGGATAAAAACGGAACTGAAAAATTAGTGATTGCTGTTATGATAAAGGGTCAAGAACAAACTGAAGCTATCTAAGATATTCAAGATAGAGTTGATAAAAGTGATGATATTACAATATCGAAAACATTTACTTTTGATAGAAAGACAGACATTGGTCCTATACAAATTGGAGATATATACCACGCTTGCGATTCTAGTGAAAATTTGAGACCATCAGAATGGACAGAATACAAAAAAAATTCTCAAAAAACTAGATAACGCTGGTGGTTTTTATGCAATATAGATAAATCAAGAAAAGAGTTGAATATACAATATTGAATTTAATACCGTCATTGGATCTGTGAAATCATTGTGTCAAGTATTATAGTTTTCAAATTAAAAGCAGGTGTCAAAAAAATGATGAAACAAATTATATATCACTAATTTTCATTGATTCAATTTGGTTACATGTAATTACGAAGGTAGAAAAAAATATAGGATTGTTGAATCTTCACATGTTATTTTTGGGTGTTATAGAGGCTACGATATAACACCCTTAAATGAGATGTGACAAACGATTAAGCCCATAGTAGCAACAATAGTAACAGTAATTTATTTAAAAAGTTATTGATTTTTTGAAAATTATAAATAAAAATTTAAGATGTTATCACTAAAATTAGGAAAATTTGGTTAATAGTAGAAAATCTAAGACAACTTTTAAAAGACCAGAAAGAATTGAATTCTTTTCGAAGAATTTTAAATTTTCAAAAAATAATTGATATCGTAGAAATTGCTCTATATAGGGTTTAATGACTAACAATAATGAGGTCTAAATCTTCTACAACTAGATTAAATAAAAATTACGTATAGTATTCGACACTCTAATCGAAAGTTAAAAAATTACCTATAAAAAATTTCATTTGATGGAATTTTATATATATTTAACACATCGATATAATTTTTTGACATAAACAACTTAATTAATATGATAATAAGCAGAAATTTCAAATATAAGTAGGAATTGTATTTATCACTCATGAAAACTTTATTTTTGGTAATAATAATAGGAATAATTATTTTCGTTTCTTGTTATTTATCTCCTAGTTATGCTGTACCCTATAATATAGACAAAACACCAGATTTTGTCATAGAAGCTCAGAATGTTTCTAAAACTCCCGTTGTGACAAAATTCCTTATAAGGGATGAAGTGTTTAATCAGGTTTGTCCGTTAGGTCATTGCACGATTGATTATAATCCTCATTCAATAGTTTTTAGTCTACCAGATGATAATTATCCATACATGTATCATTCTTTTCAATTTACAATAAACTATAATCTAGCCAATCTTGAAAATACACCAAACGAAGAAATTTTTAAAATATTAGATAATTCAAGCAAATTCCTAACAGGAGATAGTACTTGCTTTATTGATTTGCATAAAAGCATAGTTAATGAAAAACAGCAAATTTATTATTGTGAAGATGATGGTGTCGACACTTCGATAGTAAGAATTGATGACAATCAAAAATGGCAATATGACTCTATTGAAAAATATGATGTTAGATTGGATACATTTACACTACGTGGAACTTATAGGAATTGAAACTACAAATGATTATCTCAATGTCGTTTGTTTATTTAGACGTAAGAATTTTATAAAAATAATTCTTAATTTATAGGTATTAATTACTTAATATTAGTAGCATTAATTTACATATATGGAATGTAAAGTACCATATATACTAGTTATTTTCATCTAGAATTGGCTGATTATATCTGAAAAAGAGACAACAACAATAACAGGCAGAATTTCAATTTAAAAACAATCTTACTACCACAGAAAATTTATTTTATTAAAATAACTTTAATATCGTCTACATGTGGTGACATTGTAGGATCCAGAATTAATTTAGATGTAAATGGTTTTGAATCTGACAGTAATGTAGGTTGGAAGTTGATCAATCCGGAAACCTAGACTATTTCTGAATACGGATACTTCACAACTAATATTACAGGTGTTTTTTTAATCCACATTTATTGAACAAGAAAATGAGACCTTGTGGAAGGAAATTATGTAATTTAATTCTTTGATGATGCAGATACAGATGGTAATCCAGACTCGAAAAACAGAATTTATTGAAACAATGTCTGTCCCATGTGAATAGAATAGGATATAGATAAAAAATAATTGTAATTAATACTTATAATAGATTAATCCTAATATTTGTCTGACACGAGTTGCCATTAGAAATTAGATGGTTTAATAAAAGTAATAATGATTACAATATAGCTTATAACTGGTTCAAATCTGTGGATCCAATATTTGAAAATGAATATAGAGAGGATCAATATCTTTTTCTACCAAATTCGGAAGATATAGGAATTAAATTACGTCCATGGAAAGATGAAGAAGGAAATGAAAAACCTCAAAAATTTGAAATAAAATGGAGAAAAAAAAAGACTCCAAATTTTGATTTAATAAGTAATAAAATATCAGGTACATTAGAAGAATGGGTAAAGTGGAGCTGGATATTCACTGATCCTCCTGAATCAACAGATAGCAAGATTGATTTTTTTTCCACATTACCAAATGGACCAGGAATAAAAATAAAAAAATGGAGGATTCTAAGAAGTTATAGTTATCAAGATATATCAAAATCTCAACAAAGGATCAATACTGACGCTGGAGACGAAGGATTACAATTCGAAATAACAAAACTCATCTGTAATAATGAAATCTGGTGGTCTATTGGATTTGAGGGAATTGGTAAGAAAAGCAATAAACTCGAATTTAGTGATTCAATTAAGAAAATTTTAAAAGATTTTAAGTTAGTCCTTAACAATACAGATTCTTTTGGATATCCCGAATGGTTAAAGAAAAATTTTTGTCATCACTCATAATTTTTATTCTTACAGTATACGAGAAAATATTTTTAAAACCTATCATATTATTATAGTCTAATAAGTTTCATGAGCAAAAGAGAATATTAATTTACTTTTCTGATTGGTTTGTGTAGTATGTGGTGATGGTTAGTTATTATAATTATGTTATTATAAGCACTTATAATAGAAGCATATTGAGCTATATGAAAACAATAGTTGGGTTTTCTTTCAATCCCCACTTCGTATTTTTTAATTGTTTGAATAAAATATTTTTATAGCCAATCAATATTGGATATTAGGAGTAATAAAACAGAAAATTCAGCTTGATAGGTTTTATTGTTGTAATATAATTTTTCAATTATTATTTATAGATATAAATATATTTACTATATATAGAATAGATCGATATTTTCACTCAATACTCAATATTTTAATATCAATTTTGTGTACCAAGTGATCAAAGGTGATCAAAGAAGAAATGTTAATTCAATCTCAATTAGAATACAATTCTTGTGAAGTGTGTGGTAAAAACCTATCAAGAATATCTGAAAACATATATACAAATAAGAATAAAGGACTAGAGCCAATACCTCATTATACATGTAAGGAACATATTCTTGATATTTATAACAAATTAAATAAGAATGAAATAGAAGAAGTTGTTATAATTAAATCCAAAAGATAAATACAAGAATTTATTTTTTCAATATATTTATTAAATTAAGTTTTTAAGCATAAATATTTTTACTTGAATTGTAAGATACTTTGTATCTTTTAATTTAGTTTCAGGACTTTCACAATTTGGTACTT
>DATFCH010000335.1:0-6658 GCA_035253345.1 Nitrososphaeraceae archaeon | reverse complement strand
AAATTTGTTATATTTTGAAGATTAACTAAATTTTGAAAATTTATTAGAAAATGAAAAGATCTGATCTGATCATCAGAAGGCTTAAACCCTTAGATCTTTTGCATAATTAGAAATCTAAGTTATATTCCGCATTTATCAAATATTTGCCATCCATAATTTGCTAAATTATGATATAGATTATCAAAAAAAATCATCATTGTTCAGGACATTGACTGGATTAGAATTTATCTAAATTTGGTTCAATTGACAAGGAAATAGACTGCTATACAGATAACTACAATACGAGATAAAACGTCTATCAAAAAGAAAGGAGAGAAAGATAATACGAAGTATAATAGGTACAGGGGAAGACATTTCAAACTGACAGTAAGAGATAGATTCATTATGATTTTCGTATAGTATCATACGGACATAAGTTCTTTTTGTATATTGTATATAGGAAAATAATTGATTCATATGTTTTTCAACAGATAGCACTCTTATCAAGGCTGAAGGTTTTGTATATTACAAATCTACCATGATTGAAGTAAATATTTAATTATAAATTATATTTTATGCCCTTATTTTTACTGTTAATTTGAGCTATATTGAAGCTATGATAAATTTTGTTCTTATACAAAAAGTGGAATGTATTGAATAGACGAAATAACAATGAATCAACCAATTTTATGATATTTTGAATTTTATACAAAAGGTTGAGGGTTTGTCTTACAGAAATAATAATGAATCAAACCATTTTTTATGATTTTTTTTTTGTTTTTTAGATATCAATTTAAAGGTAGGCGGACTAATAGAATTTTTAGTCACTGAATTTAGATCCACATCAGCCCACCAAAATCATGAAAATTCTTGTATTGAAGTAACCACTTTCCTAGCCATAGAATTGATTATAATAAAGATATTTAAGCATGGCTCACAGATCATTATGCAATAAATGTTCCTATATTTAGTAATATTTACAAAACTAAAGATTTAGTAGATGATCAGGATACATTATCAGATTATCACACCAAATCTAAAAGTACCATAAATCCCTATCTTTTGAAAAAAGTTCAACAAACTTCTATTCTAGCCAAGACATCAGTTAGACCAGAGATTACCACTGAATTCTCTAATGTATTTGATTCATTAATTGTTCTACTTATCAACATAGGTTACAATTTCATTTACCAACATAGGTGGGACTTCTTGCTACTCTGCTAGGAAGTGTATAAAAAATAGAGTTAGTAATAAAATTTAATTTTTTTCCTGAGAAAGAGTCGGCTGGAGATACTGTTACAGATATTTGTGTTAGATATTAAGTATCTACAAAACATACCACAAGTGGAAGAACAGATACCTAAAATATGGAACGGAGGGTCTAGAAGATAGAAGTAGAAAACCACATAATATACAACCTCGAAAAGCAACAAAAGAGATAGAATAGGAGATACTGGATTTACGTATAACCAAAAGACATGAATGTAACCGCATAAGATTCAGACTAAAACGTTTGAAGAAAATATCAATCAGTACCAGAACCATAAACAATATACTTGAAAAGACATATTCTGAACATCATAGAATGTAATCTAAAAACAAAAGAAAATGGAAAAGGTTTGCAATAAAAAACCAGACCAGTGGTACAGATGGAAATATTAGGACCGTTTTATCTTGAAAATTCTGCTCAAAAGAAGAATTTTATGAGTTGTGAGGATGACTGTTCAAGAAAGACAGTGAGTGAATGGTCTGAAAGAAAAAGAAGTATAGATATACTGCTGCAAGTACTTGAAGACTACATTGTAGAAAATTATAAACATGAAAAAGTAATGCATGATAATGATAAACAATATACTAAAATATTCAGACGTTTCCTGAAAAAGAGCGACATTAAAGATAAATCCATATCTGCATGCTAGATATCCACAACTACAGAGTAAAATTGAAGCCTACAATAAGATAGTCAAAAATGAATTTTTGGCAATAGGGGATATTCTATGTTTGTCAAAGCATATAATGATGAAAGAGAACATTGAGGGTGAATCTGTTCCCTATCTTTGGAAGTACAACAATTAACTCATATTTATTTACATAACTGTTAACGTTATTTCTTTTGTTATCATATGCTTTGTCTCCGTACACTTTGTTGTCTATATTTCATATTTAGTGGCTGCTTCTTCCTTCACCATAGGACCAAACTTTTTTGTGTCATGTACATTCTTTCTTTTGTTATCCTAAATGATACTATTACTTTCTTTGACTTTTCGTCTACAAATTTATGCAATTTTACAAACTCCTTTTTATTCTCACGTTTCCATTTGTCTTCTAAATATGCAATCACATTTCTTTAAAATTGTGAGACCTGATGTATCCACAATAAGTGTAATAGGATCATCATCTTCAAAATCTAAATTCCCAACAGATGGTTTTATTTTTAGAATTCGTCTCCTAATATGGGTAAAGTGTATCTCTTCAATTTTCCTTACATATTCTGATAATCCACGTACTATACCTGCACGGCACGGCATGGAATCTTAAAACCGATCCTTAGTAATGCTAAAAACTGTATGTAATTATCAGAATACTGGAATGATACTCCACAAACTTTGTCTTTATTCATATTATGTCTTCTTCGTTGGAGGACCTGATGAAATCTAAATCTATTAAACTACGTCATCGTTCTATCCAAGATTCATTCAATATAATCATGCCATGATTTGTTTGCTAGTACTTGATGAGAATAATTGGAAGAAAATGATAAACTTATGCTACAAACTAATTTATCGAAATCCATTTATATTTATCCTTTGTGATAAGGATATGGATAACACTCTTATAGAAGATACTACTAGAACAAAGAAATATTTTTTTCTCTATGTACTCTCTATTATGTTTTTTGCTTTATGCTCTTTACATAATATCGATGCCTCAAATCAAATTTATACGCAAAATCACGGTATTGATAACTGTAGTAGTAATTCACAATGTACATCTTCTGTGTCTAGTTCTGGTTCCATAAGTAGTGGCCAAAATTCTGTAAGTTATAGTACTATAATAGCAAACACTTGTAATTCTGGTTCATCATGTACGACTGAAAGTGAAAACAATCTACAAATAATTAGCAGTCAGGCAAATAGCCAGTCAAGTCTAATATCTCAAACTACTGATTTTAATAATATTTGTACTAGTTCGATTTGTTCTAATATACTACAAAATGATGCCACAATTAACAATTCATATAATAACAAAATAATTCAAACTGGATTTCAAGAAAATAAATGTTCCTCAAACTCTGAATGTTTTATCGTTGGGTCGTTATCAGGATCTATTAATGAAGATGCGGTAGAGAACAAAGCTTTCACACAATCTCTTTCTCAAGAAAACTACTGTTTTTACAATTCAAAATGTTCTATTGAGGGAGGTATTGTACAAACCGGAGGGACAAGTACTCAAACCAATTTGTGTATGTTAGGATCCGATTGTACCAACACCCATGCTAATAGTCAATTGATTGCTATTGGCACTGTTTGTTCCAGTGATGGTTCTGCTGGTATTAAAATATGTACTCCCTTTGGAATTTTTTCAGTACCTAACTTTAGATCCGATCCAACCCAGCAAAATTATCAATATTCTGCATTTGAACAAACCGCTTTTGCTAAGCAACCTATTGATGATAATGAGGACATTCAAGCAGCACTTGAAGAACAATATGTAGTGAATGATCCTGGGTTTACTAATCCTGATAAAACTAAAGATGTAGTGGAAGATCAGGAAACATTGGTAAGTGATCAAATCAAATCCACAAGTATTGATCCATCCCTATCATCTAAAATAAATGAACAAACTCAAAATTTAGCTACTAAATCTGTTCGACCTAAGATATCAACTGAATTTTTCAATGTTTTTGACTCCTTTGAAAATAATATTCTACAGGGTAATCAAGGTATGCACTATGAATCAATAATTCCACAAATTCCCACTAGTCAAGAGATACAAAGTCATAATACTATGACAAACATGGTTGGCAATGCATATTCGCTAGGATTACTACCGAGTTCGGAAGATATTCAGAAAACATTACATAAATTCTTAAGTAGTGATTCTAATAAAGCAACACTTTCTAAAAACATAGAAACAAATACACAAAATACTTTTACTCTAGTTAATCCTATTTCTCTATCAGCTTCTTCTTCTCTCCAATCAACAAGTAATAATCCGGGATTATACCATATACCCTCAACTGCTTCTCTACTCCAACCAATAAACATTAACCATGGAGTATATCTCAGTCAACATTCTCTAGATGATACTAAATCAATTCAAAATATCTTAAATTCCCTTCTGTTAGGTAAAGAAATCGGCTAAATAATAAAATATATAAAAAAAAAGAGCTAATTTAGTCTCTTAATTTAAGATTAAAATTAGCTCTTACTTGTATCTCTTTGAAAAATACTTCTCTATTATTCTGAATAATTCATAGAAACAAAGAATTGTATCCAATTCTTTAGATATAATAAGTTACTTTCATTTTCTCTCTATTGAGAATTATGTTAAAGCACACAAAAGCGTATCATTAAAAAACTAGTTATTTTGTTATCTAAGACTCTTCTCCTATTGTAGGTAGAGAATTTTAATCTTAATTCCCAGATTCGTAGGTATTTGTAGACATGATCTCATTAATATAATCACTTATATGGTTATCCCTAAAGGGCTGTTTTACTTTAACCAGCTAGTTTTAGCTATGGATGTTCTATCTTCAATTCTATTATGGTAATTAGATAAATGAACAAAATAGAATATCCACTTTATGTAAAGTAGAAGTATACTTTATCTTTGTATTTATTGAAAAGTCAATAAAATTCTTCTAAAGCATTTGTAATCTTTGAAGATAAAAATTAAGAAAGTATGTGTCTGTATTAAACTGAATCGTTACATTACCATCTTCTCAGATCTAGAAAAGGAAACGATTAAAGTCATTATCAAACGATGAATCTGTTATTGAAACTGGTAACAATTATTATGGTTATAGTTTAGTATATCTAATTCACAGTTCCGTTATTGGAATCACATCTCCGTGGAAAAAAATATTTTGTTGCTGAACATCACTTATTGGTAGTTCGGAAATAAAGAGATATAAAGTTTAGACAGATAGAAGACAGATAGATACATCTTGTAGGATGAAGCATGATATCAATTGGTTTAAAACAATATCTACATTCAGTATTCAATTCTGAGAAAAGTTTTTTGAAATGGGTCAACAGGATTATTAGCATAGGAAAACTAAATCTTTTGATGATTATTATTCCCTATATGGAAATTGAATATAAGAAATCTAAAGAATTTTTATTTATTTATGTTAAATGTTTAAGAAACTACTCCGATCATTATTATATATACAGTATTCTAGTCGAGACAAGCTATCTAGCTTGTGGATATTCTCTTGATACTATTTTGAGGGTATTTATAAATTCAAATAAATTACTTTATATCAATAGAAAAACATCCAATATTATATGTAAATTTGAAATATGGTATATTATCAGAAACACTTAATTAATTTTTTAACTGTACTAGATTATAATCGGTATTAAAAAATCACAAATATCAAAGACATTATTGTTTTTAGCTATTGTATTAATCTTAAACCAAACCACAGTATCTGGAACGATACCTAAGGATTATTTTAACACTCAAGATGGGAAAACCTCTAACAAAAATATTGGTACGGATAATCCTTTTCAAGAAAGAGAAGAATATAATGAAAATATAGCTAGTCAGGGAGCATTATGTGACGACCCACAAGCGATAAAAAAATATGGAGAAGTATGTCGAGGATCAGGCGAGTATCAAGAAGAAGATGCAAAGGATAAATGTGAAGTGAATGATGATGAGGATGGAAATGATAACTGTAAAATTGATGATGATAATGACAACGATGAGGATAATGATAAAGATAAAGATGAAGATGATGATGATGAAGAACACTAACAATTAGAGCAAAAAAATTTTCCCAAATTGGTCCAAGAAAACGATATCATAAACTCTAGATTTTATAGGTAGGTCAATTTTGGATCTATTGAATAAGTGGTAGAGCAAGAAGAGAAATAACTAAACCTCATTAGGATCTGATTCGACCAACATTCACCATAATAGTCAATTGATTTTTTTAATTGATACTATTTGTTAAAGTGAATGTTTGGTATAAAAACATATATCATCTGATATTCTGAAAATGCTATATTTTATTATAAGATATATTCGAACCAATCAATTTAACAGATGTTACACTATTGTTAACAATACTAGCCCATTTCAAAATATTTTAAATTCCGTAAAAATTAAATTTAGCCTACTACATAAACAGTTATAGGAATATAACAGAGAGATTTATAGAATATGACGAGTTTATATATGTGATATACTCTTGTAAGAACTTTTTAACCTAGAATTTATTTATTATTTGTTTAACTATATTAATTAACAAACGTGATATTAAAAAACGATTGTAATATCTATACCCCAAAAATGAATAAAAGAACTTCTCTTATTGCTATTATTGGTATAGTCATTACTTTTGCTTTTTCTCTTTTTTATTTCGCTTTGATAATTAATGAAGAAAAAAACTACAATAATAATATTTTAAGACCTCTAGAAATATTTGCCCAAGAAGAAAATGAAC
>DATFCH010000334.1:0-12639 GCA_035253345.1 Nitrososphaeraceae archaeon | reverse complement strand
TGATGGACCTATAGATACAGGCTTTAAATCGAAAAGACAAAAACAAGGCAAATTCAAAGGAATTAGCGTTTGGGGGCCTTATGATGCACCTGGACAGCTAGGCATATGGGGAGACAGTGTTTGTGTAGATTTTGATATTTGCATAGGTGACGGTGCATGTATAGAAGCTTGTCCAGTGAATGTTTATGAATGGCTGGAAACACCAGGTCATCCAGGTTCTGATAAAAAACCTTTCATGGCTAGAGAAAAAGATTGTATTTTCTGTCTAGCATGTGAAAATGTTTGTCCTCCTCAAGCTATCAAAATTTACCAAAAATCTACTTAATTAGTTTACAAATCAGCCTGACAATATATATCAAAACAGTCAATTGAAAAAATTAGACCTAGTGGCTACTGGTGGAACATTTGACTATATTCATATCGGACATTTAAAATTACTATCAGTGGCATTTAATAAAGGAAAACATGTAATCATCGGATTAACTAGCGATGATTTTGTAAAAAAATTTAAATGTAATTCCAATATAAAAAATAATTATGAAACAAGACATCATAATTTAGAAAAAAAGATTTTAGAAGAACTTAATTCAATCAATTATAGCATAATAAAGCTAGAAGATGAATTTGGTCCTGTTATTTCATCAGCAAATATTGATGCCATAGTAGTAAGTGAAGAGACCTTGGTAAAAGTTGAAGAGATTAATAAGATAAGAATAAATAATTATCTAACTCCTTTAAGTGTAATAGTAGTAGAAATTGCTAAGTCTGAAGATGGTAAACCTATATCATCAACTAGAATTAGAAATGGCGAAATCGATAGCAAAGGAAAAATTCTCAAATCATTATGATAAGATATTTAGTTAACCTGCTATCCTGATAACATTTAATATTTTTTATAATAATAGAAATGAGTATATTATAAATGGTAAATTAAATTTATTTGTAAAAAACATGAATGAATTAATAATATTCTCAGCAATAATCGTATTTCTCTTTTCCAACATATAGATTCTAAGTACTGAACATTAATTGGTTCAATACAATTTTAGCCAGAAATGTTGATTAATCTGAATAACAGTTTCGTCTATTATAAAAGCCGAAATTCTTTTTCTTTTGTAGATTTGAGAATTTTCGAATCCAGTTTCATACAGGAACGTAACTACTCTTCTTCTCTCATCCCTGTATATTACTAATGCCTTTCATATTGCATAAACTCAATCCAAGGAAGGACAATTACAAAGAGTACATAACTACTATTGCTATGTGCTTTATTTCTCTCGAATTCTAAAACCATACAATGATGAGCATAAAGACATTCAAAGCTATCGATTTATTTTTAACTTAATTGCCTTTAAATATGGCTAAATTTTAAAATTTAAGTATACTAAACCATTATAACTTTATGGATAAAAAATTTCAAAATCAATGAATTTTGCATGTGGATTGGTAACTGCCTTTATATATTTAAATACTAAATTTTTGAATGTTACGTTATTACTATATCACCAGAATGGTAGTAATCTAGGTATTGAACTCATGTCTAATGTGAACTATCATCTCATCTTCATGAATTTCTCTACCTTATAAAATATTCTCATAGTATTTGAGAACCAAAGTTTTTACATTTCTGGTGTTTTTGGCTGTAATTGTAAAAAGAAATTAGCTAAATAATTTTGTATTATCTGAATGCGAGATTTTATCAAATTTATCTCGATATCTAATATTCCAATATTTAAAGTGATGGTCTCTTTCTTGTATGGTCAAAAACTCTAAAACCTAGTGATAATATTTATTGTTAATTTAAAATTATTTAATTGAAATAGTAGTAGTGATTTAGGAATTAATCCTCACACAAAACCTATTACAACAGAAACTAGTTCTTTTATATAATTAGATGTAAAATAAATTCTTAGTCCAATCAAGCCAAGAATAATAGGTATAAAACATAGTAAACCAATTTAAATGATCTATAAGCAGGCAAAATAATTCATCTCGTTTTAGTAGTTTTTTATGATTGTATGTTACAACAGTTAACACTTTTTTAAAAACACCATAAAGTCTATAGAATCGCTCTATTATAATAAAAAATTTAATTTGAATAATATAATTTACCATTGAATTATTTTTACTAATCTATATCAGTGGTTATTTTTATTTTATTCTCATCCGAAATTAAATTTTCGGTCTTTACAAAGCTTCTATTACCATTTCTTATTTCTTTTATTAAGAAAAATAGAATATGAGCATCGTTTTTATCATTTAATGTAATACTATGTGAGGTTTTATCATTTAATCTTATTATTATTTCATTATCGACAATATTTTCAACGTCCATTACAAATATTGAATTATCTTTATGAAGAGAGAAAAGACCTATCGCTTTTTCTTTTTCATATTTGTCTAAACATGTTATAATGTCATATTTTCTTTCTCTAGTCAATTCGATCATACATGTACTCGTTTACTCTGTCTTTAGCTTTTTCCCTTCTGTTTTTAAATTCTATTACAAAAGAGCGGGTGTCATTAGCGAGTTTACCTTTACATTCGCCACAAAGTAAATTTCCGCTTTTACATTTGATATACCTTTCATAGGATTGCTTCTCAGTATCAAAGAAATATTTAAGATACCAATATACCGGACAGATATCAGCATTCGCTCCTAATTTTTTTTGTAATGCAATGGTAGGCTGACCACCAGTAAATGATGATAAGACCTTTTTTTCGACAATTTCAGGCTCATCTGTAGTTAAGATTGCAGTTTCTGGTTTTGACGAGGACATTTTAGATAATCTTGATAAACTAGGTAAAAACTTACTATGTATTTGGGTAGGTTTGTAGAAACCTAACTTTTCTGCAATATCTCTTGTGATTCTCCAATATGGGTCTTGGTCTATTGCAGCCGGAATAAGAACTGGAGTCGGCTTATTCTCAATTATAGATGGTAAAAAGCAGGGGACAGCTTGTATTGGAGGAAAACCTATCATACCTATATTAGTTGCACTTGTAAAACCAAAAACTGCCTTCGCTGTTGAAAAGGTTATTTTTTTTGCAATTTCTAATGCAATTGGATATAAATAACTAATATGTTTTGTGTCTATGATAATTTTAGTTAATTTAGGATTAAAACCTATTGCGATAATATCTAATATATTTTCCTTTGTATATTTAGAAATTGTTTCTTTAGTAGCTCCCGTGTTATAAAGGAACTTTTCATCATCTGTTATTTGAAATAACAATTTCGAACCGAATTTATCTTGTAAATATTTCGTAAACAACCATGGTAAAATGTGGCCAATATGGACAGATCCTGAAGGTCCTCGCCCAGTATAAAGGTAAAATGGCTCCCCCTGTTCATATTTATTCAATAGCCAATCCAAATCTCTGTGCGAAAAAAAGTATTGTGATTTGACAAGAGGATGAACTTCTCCTGTCAATTTTTGAAGTTTCTTAATTAATTCTATTGATATGGCCTGAGTTCCAAATTTTTCTATTAATTTAGCGTAATTTTTTTCCTCTAAATCACCTTGAACTTCCCATGGAGTAATGAGAATATCATCATCTTTATCAGTATGATTTATAGAATCATTATCGATAGTCAAATTAATTTTCTGGGATGAATCGGCCATTTTCATAATAGTAAAATTACAAACGTTTAAACGTTTAAATATATTTTTTATAAAAATTAATTGGAACATCCTCAAATTAATATTGAAGAATTACATCCAATAGAAACAAAAATTTTGAATTCGATAGATACTTTTTCTGAAAATTCTTTAGTTAGCCTAAAGGAGAAAACTAATCTCACTATTGATCAATTACGAAGAGGTCTAGAGTGGTTAAAATTTAAAAATATAATAGAATATTTAAAACCTTCAATTGAATTCTCATTAGATGATACTGGAAAAAATTCTATCGAAAATGGGTTACCTGAAAGAAGATTGGTTAATGCTATAAAACTAGGTAACACAACAATTCCCAAAATATTAGAAAATAATGCGTTAACACAGCCTGAAATTAATGTAGCAATATCTAAGGCAAGAACCAACAAATGGATTGAATTATCAAAAATAAAAAACGAGGGATTAATTTTTAAGTTATCTGAAAATTTTGAAAAAATAAGTGAGGAAGAGAGCTTATTAAAAAAAATCTTTTTGGAAAAAATCGTTAAAGAATCTGAACTTTCTAATTCCGAATTAAATGTTCTTAAAATTCTTTTAAAACGTCCAAAATTAATTAAGGAAAAAAAAAATGAAGGAAATGTAATACTTACAGAATTTGGAAAAAAAATTCATACCCAATTACTTAATAAAGCTGTACTTAAAATTGAAAACACCGTCACTTCATTACTTCCAGAGCATTTAGTTTCTGAAAAATGGAAGATTATACGATTTCGTCCTATTGATATTGAAGCTGAAGCACCATCAGCGGTTCCTGGACGAACTCATCCTTTAACTGATCTAATAAATGAAATACGAGAGGCCTTTACAAGCCTTGGTTTTGTAGAAATTGAAGGAAATTATATACAATCCGCCTTTTGGAATTTTGATGCTCTTTTTACCCCCCAAGATCACGCAGCTCGAGAAATGCAAGACACATTTTATTTAACTGGTAAAATGTATTTTAATCAGGCTACTAAAAAACTTGCAAACAAAATAGCTAGTTCTCACATAAAAGGATGGAAATATTCCTGGGATATTAAAAAAGCAAAAAATTTAGTTTTAAGGACACATACCACACCAATAACTTTAAAGTATTTAGTTGATACCAAACCAGAAGAGGCAAGAATTTTTACAATAGGAAGAGTATTTCGAAATGAAAAAGTTTCATATAAACATTTAGTAGAATTCAATCAAATTGAAGGCGTAGTCATGGGGAAAAATATAACCTTGAGGGACTTAATGGGAATTCAGACAGAATTTTATAACAGAATTGGTGTAAAAAAAATTAAGTTTTGGCCAACATTTTTTCCATATACAGAACCTTCTCTCCAATCTATGATTTATAACGAGTATTTAGATAAATGGATAGAGCTTTTTGGAATGGGTATTTTTAGGAGAGAAGTTACAGAACCTTTGGGAATAAGTAATCCTGTTTTAGCATGGGGTGGAGGAATTGAAAGAATAGCAATGCTGAAATATAGATTATCAGATGTGAGGGAATTATATGCTAATAAAATTAAATGGTTAAGGAGCTTAAATAAATGCCTGTAGTAAACATATTAAAATCTCGATTAAGGAAAAAATTTCCTAATGAAAAGATGGATAATTTGATCGAAAAACTTCCATTCATTGGATTAGATATTGAAGGGATGGATAAGGAGAGAATAAGAGTAGAGTATAATCCTAATCGTCCTGATTTTTCAAGTGATACTGGAATTTTCCGAGCCCTAAAAGGATTAATAAATGAGACAGTAGGATTACCTATCCTAAAATATTCTTCCAATTTGTCATATAAAATAAATATAGATCAAAAAATTAAGCAATTAAGACCGATAATTCTGTTTTTTCTAGCAACTTCAAAAGCAAATATGACCGATTTTTTGTTAAATGAATTAATTTCTATTCAAGAAGATCTTCATAACGGTATTGCTAGAGGAAGAAAAAAAGCATCAATAGGGATTCATGACTTAGATAAAATAAAATTTCCATTAATTTATACAACAAAACCTTCTAGCGAATCATTTGTACCCTTAGAACAAAATTCATCTTTAACGTTTAAAGAAATTTTAAATGTTACTGAAGTAGGAAAAAAATATTCTCATTTAGTTAATAAATATAATAAGTTTCCAGCTCTAATTGATGATAATAACCAAATTTTGTCATTTCCACCAATTATAAATAGTAATCAAACAAAGGTTACAAATGAAAGTAAAGATCTATTAATAGAAATAACCGGTACAAATTTAGAAATCAGTAAATATATACTTGCTATACTAGCTTATTATCTTTATGATGAAGGTTTTAAATTATATTCTGGCAATATCCATTATGAAAAATCATTTTTCTCTTCTTTAAAAATTATTAAAAACAAGCCAATTATAGTTGATAATGATTTGATAAATAATTATTTGGGATTAAATCTAACCACAAGACAAATTATAGAATTATTAAATAAATCTCGATTAGGTGGAAGGATATTAAAGAAAAATAAAATCCAATGTCTGATCCCCCCTTTTAGAAATGACATTATTCACCCCACGGATATAGTTGAGGAAGTTGCCATCGGATATGGTATAGATAGGTTAAAACCTACTCTACCCTTATTTCAAATATCATCTGGATCAAGAAATAGCGATTTCAACGTATTCTCAAAAATAAGGGAAACACTCATTGGACTAGGGTTTTTAGAAATGGTTAATTTTACTTTGATAGATTATAACCTATTTACCTTATCTGATAATAAAGCCTTTGAAATATTAGAAAAAATGAGAGTAAGTGAGAGTAAAAGTAAAGAACATGAATTTCTAAGGGCTAATATCATACCTTCTTTGATGAACAATCTTTCCTATAATATTCACGAAGAATACCCACAAAAAATTTTCGAAATAGGAAAAACATTTCACTTGAAATCAGAGATCGAGGAAAATTGGAGTTTAGGAGCTATTATTGCTTCTAATAATACAAGCTTTACCGAAATTAAATCGATATTACAATCTATATTTAAATTAAATTTTGGAGAAGGAATCATGACCAAAAAAAACCAAAAAGAATTGTTTATCAGTGGGAGATCTGCCAATATAATTTTAAAGAACGAAATGGTAGGGGTTTTGGGGGAAATATCGCCTCAATTTATTACTAAATTTAATTTACGTTTACCATTATCAGTTTTCGAGTTAAATTTATCTAAGCTTTTAATGTTGTTGCAACAATGAAAAGGTAGGAATAATTTTACATAATAATTTTATATAGATTAAATTAATGATATTATTACCAAACACCTTAATATGAATTCAATTATTGGTGTTAGGTACCCCGTTATAGAGAGTGCACTAGGAGAGATACACAGTAGGTGTGTATGGCTATCTATGAATAGATGTGAGTCAGAGGCGGGGGACAATGATATTATTAAAAAAGCAAAAATGTTTTAACAGGAAAAAATTTAAAAAGTAACTAACAAGATAGTAATGATTTTATAATAGCTATATGAAATAATAAATTTAAGAAGCTAAATACTAGTCAAAAATTATTGAGTTAAATCTATAATGCTTTTTCGAATTATATATTTAGCTTCGTTAGAAATATTATATTTTTCAAGAATTGAAGAAGTATCCTTTATAAGAGAATTTCTGAATTCTGCTTCGCTCGCAGCCTTTAGCAGAATTTCGCTAATAATCTCTGCTTCTTTCTGACGCGAAATCAAAGTGATTAACAGAAAGGTCAAGTGATATATAAGTTTATTGGAAATTAGTAAACTTGATAAGAGTTAATCTAATAGATTTTATAAGTGATTTTTCGTAATCGCAAGAAATGGACTATGAATGGAACTTCAAGAACAATTCCAGTACAGCAAACTCTTAAAGATGTTACAGAAATATCTAAAAAAATAGGACTTACTAGAATCGCAGATATAACGTACATGGACAAATTGTATATTCCTAACTATTCATCTGTCCTACCAGGTACCGAAGATTATATTTGGGTGTATAGCGGAAAAGGTCAAACTAAACAACATGCGAAAGCAAGTGCAATTATGGAAAGCATTGAACGATATTCGTCTCTGCCTAATTCTTATAGTAATAAGTTCCTCTCGGGTACTCATAATGAACTTAAGAAATCATATAATATTCTACATCCTTATGAGGTCATCGAACCCCTTTCATTCGATTTCCAAGATGATATGCAAATGGATTATATTCAAGGATTCGATATTATTACTAATGAGGATATTTTAGTACCTGCGGGATTAGCATTATTCCGTTACACTCCACAATCCCCTTCTATTAATCCGTTTGCATATCATCATACAAATGGTTTAGCCTCTGGAAATGTATTAGAGGAAGCTGTTTGTCATGCGCTGGCAGAATTGATTGAGAGAGATGCCGTCAGTATTGCTCAATTGCGTGCAA
Source organism: Nitrososphaeraceae archaeon (assembly GCA_035253345.1). Classification (GTDB taxonomy): domain Archaea; phylum Thermoproteota; class Nitrososphaeria; order Nitrososphaerales; family Nitrososphaeraceae; genus TH1177. The sequence continues at coordinate 4,574 of DATFCH010000334.1, read as the reverse complement.
GTGCAACTCCATTTCATATATTAAGTAGTATTTATAAAAATTTACAAAAAAAGGGTTATCGCATCAAATCATTTTCGAAGGATTTGTTTAAAGATGATCATACTCTATTTCCAGAGGTACTAGTCAATGAAGGAGATTATAGCCCCATAAATAAATTAATAAAAAAATTTGAAAAATTCAATATCAAATTGATTATAAAAGATATTACAACGAATATTAAAATTCCAACATTTAATGTAGGATGTGTAGAATGGATATCTCATGACTATGGATATTTAGCAGAAGGACATGGAACGCATCCTGATAAAAGAATTGCATTAATGAGAGCTATTACAGAGGTTTCTCAAACACGGGTAGCCAATATTCACGGTGCCAGGGATGATCTTAGAAAAATTAGGTATGACATACATAATACTGATGACAAAAATTCATGGCAGTTTATGGCTTCTAAGAATAAAATTAATTTTTCCGCAATAACCACCTCCGAAAATGAAGATATTTTAGAAGATATTAATGTCATGGTTAAATATCTAAAAGATGCAGGTTTGAAAAAGATAATAATAGTCGATTTGACAAATCCAAAATTAAAAATCCCAGTAGTGAGAGCTATCATCCCTGGTTTAGAAACTTTTATGATTTCAAAATCAATTATGGGTTGGAGAGCAAAGGGGCTGCTTTAAATGAATTTACCAATTGTTTTCCTCGGACCGTCTTTAAATTTAGAGAAAGCAAAAAAAGTTATCAATGCAGATTTTCGGCCTCCTGCAAAAAAGGGTGATTTTATAAAATTAAGCATGATGTCCGAAACCTTTATAGTAATTTTAATAGATGGCGTTTTTTTACAAGATTACCCACCAACTCCTATTGAAGTATTTCAAGTTATTCGTAAAAATAATTTTAATGTTTATGGTGCATCAAGTATTGGAGCTTTAAGAGCAGTAGAATTGGAAAAATTTGGTATGAAGGGCATTGGAAAAATTTTTGAATTATATAGGAATAATATAATAAATTCTGACGATGAAGTCGCAGTGACTTTTGATTCTGAATATAATCTTATTTCTGAAGCAATGATCGATATTAGGTATAATATTTTTTTGGCTTGGAAAAACAAAATAATCAATAATGAAACAAAAAAAATAATGGTAAAGATAGCAAAAAGTATTTACTTTCCGTATCGAACTTATGATTATATTGTTGAGAAAGCGATAGATCTCTTTCCCTCTAAAAGAGAATCATTTTTAAGTTTTAAGAATTATATCATAAACTATCGAACCAGTCTTAAAGAAACCGATGCACTAAAAACCCTTCAATACGTATCTTCCTTAGTAGAATAAAATCAATAGCAATCAGTTCGGTTGATTTTATTTAAATTATTACCTTAAAAAATATCTTCTAAACTATTTTATATTGATCTTTAAAATGAATAATATGGCTGAAAATATCAGTAAAGTCAATTCAGAGTTAAAATTGTTATGTAAGCAAATTTTAGAGATTTCATCTAATATTCGTTATGTTGGCATCGTCAATAAATTTGGAAGAACTTTAGCGGGAAAGCTGAGAAACGATATTGTACCTTTTCTAAAACCTGAAGATATGAAGAATGAATTGTATGTGCATTCAATGATTTATAATTTGAGAAGAAATTACGAAAACTCTGTAGGCGAAACACAATTTATCATGATTTCAAATTCACGGGTTGATATAGTTAGTTTTTATTCTAATGATTTAATATATTATATTTCTTTAGAAAAGGACTCGGATAAAAATCAGTTATATTCTTTAATAGAAAAAATTAGAAAGATCGCAAAACCTTATAAAATATGAATACAAGATTTAACAAGGGGAATTTTACGCCAAAGATTTTAATTTTCTCCTCATTTCTTTGTCCTTGTAAATTGATGGATGTGATGGATCTGCTAATATAACTTCGTACCATGCATTCTTACCGTCTTTATATAGAAAATATGAACCTATTATTTCCATATTGGGGAACTTTTCAGTTACCCTTCTTTCTGCGACGAACCTCATATTTATTGCTTGTTTTATACGAATAACACCACTATGTTTAGGTCGACGACCTGCTACTGGTCTCTGCTTCCTCATACCGCCCCTACCAACTCTTGCTCGGATCACTACAATGCCCTGTTTTGCCTTATATCCAAGTTTTCGTGCTCGATCAAGTCGACTTGGTCTACTTAACCTATGAATTGCTAATTCTTTTCTCCATCCAATAGCTCGAGCTTTAATCTCATCACTATTATTCTTCCACATTGTAATCCAAGTTTGTGCCATCTGTTTATACATTTTAAAATATATTGGATTGGTTTCTAAAGGATATATAAAAATTTCTTTTAAAGAAACAACAACATTATTACTAATTATCTAAACTTGACGATATATTCTAATTCTATAGTACTATTTAATGGAAGGCTTGCCACTCCTATAGCTATCCTTGAATGTATTCCCTTTTCACCAAATATCTTTTCTAAAAGGTTTGAAGTAGGATTGATAACTTGTACATGTTCATTAAAAGATTCTACCGCATTAAGATAGGCAGAAAGCTTTACTATCTTTTGAATAGAATCTAAACTTCCAAGATGCTCATTTAACAATGAAAGTGCATTTAGTGTACAAAGAATACCTGCCTCTTGACCTTTTTCTATTGTACTATCTAAACCTAATTTTCCTTGATATTTAACTATTGGAGGGGTGGAATTTGTATCTAAAGGAATTTGCCCCGATATAAAAATTAAGTCATTTACTTCAACAAGAGGCATATAAGCACCAACAGGTTTTGGAGGAGGAGGAAGTGTTAAACCTAATTCTAATAATTTTTTTGTAGTTTTTTCCAATAACGAACATTTAAAAAAAAGTCTTATTAAATGTATTAAAACCTATTAACATAAATAATAAAAAAAATTATAAAATTTTTATATGCTTAAAAAATTATTGCTCATATTAGTTGTAGCATCAGTATTCACTTTTTTGGTTTATATTAGTTTAATAGACTCTTTGACTCGTCCTTCGGTAAATTATTTACCCATGTCTAATGATACAGCAATATCGATTATTGCTAAAAGAAATAATTTTACATCAGAACAAATCAATAATGTTGTTTCAAAATATGTATATATAAAAGGAAATGGTGAAATATATGACTCTAACGTTAATACTAATTCCATTGGAAAGTATATTGGAAAAACATTATCAACAGTAACAACCGGAAACCATTTTGGATGGGAACTTTATTTTCCGAACATAAATAAAACATATTTTATAGATCATTTATCAGGAGAAACTGTTTCGGAAAAATAGAATGTTCACTCCTTCATAAGTATATAAATAAAATAAAATAAAGTAATAATTATATTTGTAGTTAAAAAATTTTATTTGTGCAAATAAATGGAAAAGTGTTAATCTGTGATCCAATCTCTTCTGTCGGAATAAACATTTTAACAAAATCAGGTCTTAACGTAGTGAATAAACCTTCCATATTAAATTCTGATTTAATCTCAGAAGTAGAAAATTATGATGTAATTATTGTAAGAAGTAGGACTAAAATTACTAGCGATGTTATCTCTAAGGCAAAGAATGCCAAAATAATAGCTAGAGTTGGGGTTGGACTAGACAATATCGATGTTGAATCGGCTACAAAATACAATATTGAGGTAATTAATTCTCCAGAATCAGCAATCAATGCTGTTGGGGAATTAGTTATAGGTTTAATGCTTTCTATGGCTAGAAATTTGATGTCAGCTGATAGGGAGATGAAGAGAGGTAATTGGATAAAGAAGGAATTAACTGGTATTGAATTAAGGGGCAAGTATTTAGGCATTGTGGGCGTTGGCAATATAGGAAGAAACTTAGCAAGACTTGCTAGAGCATTCCGGATGAACATTATAGGTTATGATACCTTTCCAATTAAAAGTGATTTTATTAAAGAAGTTGGGATGATAACAACTGACTTTAACACTTTGATATCAAGTTCTGATTTTATATCATGTCATGTACCATATAGCCTTGAAACGAAACATATGTTTAATTCAAGTTCATTTTCAAAGATGAAACCTACAGCTTTCTTTATTAATTCCTCAAGGGGTGAGGTTGTCGACGAGAATTCGTTATATGACGCTTTAATTACAAAAAAAATTGCTGGTGCCGCCTTAGATGTTTTTGAAAATGAGCCTCCAACTAATAAAAAATTAATTGAATTGCCTAATCTAATTTGCACTCCGCATATTGGAGCTCAAACATATGAATCTCAAGATCTAGCTTCAAATGTAATAGCAGAAAAAATTATTCAAAAATTACTCGAAAAAGCCAATTAATCTAACTCATGTATGGACCGGGTGGGATTTGAACCCACGACCACCTACGTTTCCTCTGCCTTGGTGGCATGCAAGGCAGGTATTCTACCAGGCTAAACTACCGGCCCTTTATTCAAACGTAAAGTGCTTATAATTTAAGTGTTTAATTATTTTAGTGTTTAATTATTTCCTCAGCTATCTTCATTTTATAACAATCTTTATAAAAAATTATTTTAAGTTATTGAATAATAGATTTAATTTAATTTA
>DATFCH010000333.1:0-5196 GCA_035253345.1 Nitrososphaeraceae archaeon | reverse complement strand
AAAAGACAATTATAATATTATTATTTATTTATTTTATTAATTGCATATAATAGTCTAGTTTTATATTAAAAATTTTCTTTGACATTTTCTAGCAGTTTACTTAAGTTTTGTTTCTTGTTCATTATGTCTATCCAAGGATTTGATATCTTATGATTGTTTAGTATTTCTGGAACATTAAGAATTGTATAATCAGTTGGAGATATGTTTGATAAATCTTCCCACCTAACAGGGACCGACACAGTAGCTAACTCAGTAGGTCTGACTGAAAAAATTGATGCTAGTGTCTTTCCTCTAGCATTTTGATTATAATCAAAAAATACCTTATTCGTTCTTTTAGTAATATCCCATTCCATAGTAATTTTTCCTGGATATCTTCTGCTTAGAAGTTTGCCTATAATTTCTGCAAAAGATCTAGTTTGATCAAAAGTATATAAATTAACAATAGGAACAAAAATATGCAGACCTGTTTTTCCTGAGGTTTTTACATAAGATTCTATATTTAGTTCATCAAATAATTCTTTTAGTTTATAAGCTAACTCAACTGTTGCTTGAAATGCTTTGAAATTATATTCTGGTTCTTGTTGTTTACCTTTTATTTCTTTACCTGAATAAATGTAGGGATCTAAGTCAAAAACTATAAAATCTGGAAAATTTAAACCACATTTTTCATCAAATACAATATCATTTCTTTTTTTACAAGCATCGAAATCCTTAATTCTACTATACCATGGATGCATTTCTATGCAACCCAAATTTGCAAGCCATAAGATGGTTTCTTTGTTATTGCATATAATATAGTTAATAATATTATCTTTTCTTGATTCTGAGTAAACTTTTACGGTCTGTACATAGTCAGGTTTATTACTTTGATACCAGTTTTTGTGGTAGAATGATTTTCCTTTAATTCCATCAGGATATCTATTTAATGATAATGGTCTATCTTTAAGGTAAGGTAGAATATGATTACTAATTTTTTCATAATACTCAATTAAATCCCTTTTTGTAAGCTCAGTGTGACCATTTGTTTTATCCCAGAATATTTTTTCAAGATTAGAGAAAATAGGATCAAAATCTTTATTGTTGTTGCTTTCTTTTATATTATAATAACCATTTGAAATGGTTTCTTTAGAGTCTATTTTTACATTTTCTATTACCTTGTTAACATATTTTTCCCTTTCCAAAGTACATTCCTTTGGTATTTTATCCTCTCTGAATCGAAGAAATACGGGAGATCTCATTATTTTTTCATGAGTCCAATCATTAAATTTTATCTCTACTACTAAATCTGGTTTAACCCAAAAAGGCCTTCTGTTAGTATAGGGAACATAGTCAATAGGACATTTCTGAATTCTTATTTTCTGTAGTCTATCATATATTTGTTGAAGTTGTTGAAAATCAAATCCAGTTCCAGTGTGACCAACAAATTTCAATTTATTATTATCTTTATCATTAACCGCAAGAAGAAGAGAACCAAAAAAATTTTTCCTATTTCCTTCTCCTTGAGTATAACCTATAATAACACAGTCCTGAGTTTTAATATGTTTTATTTTTAACCAATCTCTAGATCTCGTGCCTTGTACATATTTTCCAGCTTTATTTTTGGCTATTAATCCTTCTAATCCCATTTTTTTAGTTTCATCAAAAATTTTAGTACCTGCATCTTCGATAAAATCAGATATCTTTATTCTATTACTTTCTTTTAGGGTTTCAGAAAGAATTATTCGTCTCTCTAAAAATGGTAAATCCTGTAGATTCTTTCCGTCTTTATAAAGGATATCAAAAAAGTAATATGTTGCGGATATTTGTTTAGATAAAGTTTCAATTTCTCTCTCAGAATCAACGTTCATTCTTTTTTGATGATTTTGAAAGCTTGGCAGTCCTGTTTTATTATCTAATACGACAATTTCGCCATCTAATATTGTAGATGTCTCACATTTTATAGTAAAGTCAGTTTTCGATGATGTTGGTAACAAAATTAATGCATTGACCAATTCTGGATATCGATGAGTGAGTACTAGGTCATTTCTAGATCGGAATTCTAACATTCTCTTTACCTTATTAAAGAAGAGAATAGATCGAACTCCATCCCATTTGATTTCAAAAACCCAGTCTTTACTGTCGAATGGTTTGTCTATCAACGTAGATAGCATTGGTTTAATTTTGTTTGGAAATTCATCAAATCTATTTTGATCTTGTTGATTAGGAAGATCAGAAATATCATCAGTTAAAGTATTATTGCTGATATTATTTTGGTCATTAAAATAAATTTTATTGTTCTCTTTTCTCTTGGAAGATTCTTTTACTCTTTTTTCTTCATTTTGTTTTTGTTCCAATAAATCTTCATTTATTCTTCCTGTCAAAATAGATTCCGGTCTGGTAATAGTTAAATCCTCTTTCGATTCAAACTCATCTGATGATTTTATTAAAAGCCATTGATTTCCATCTTTTCCTTTAGTTAAATGAGTCTTGATTAACGCAAATTTTCCCTTTAGCTTCTGACCGAATAAAGTAAAAGTGATCTTTCCTTTATTAAATTGTTCAGATAATTTTGTATCAGATGTATATGTACCAGTATCCCAAACAATCACCGTGCCTGCCCCATAACTACCCTTTGGAATTACACCTTCGAAGAGCAAATAATCTAATGGATGATCTTCTGTAAGAACAGCAAGACGTTTTATTTTTGGATCAAGAGAAATACCTTTCGGTATAGCCCAAGATTTCAAGACTCTTTCTTGCATATCTTCTAGTCTAAAGTCATAATGTAATTTGGTAGCATCATGTTTTTGTACTACAAATCGATTACTTTCATATTGTGTAAGATCGTTTTTGTTTCCTCGAGGTTCGGGAGTTCGTCCAAAATTCCTTTTTTTATTATATTCTTCTAACATAGATAGACATCAACAACTGATTTGCAGCATATCAAGAATTGCACATTAAAAATAGAATAAGTCAAGAACATCATAACAAAAGATAATACATTTTATAATACTTAAATAGTAAATAACTTCTTTCTATTGTTAACTAAGAATCAAATAAAGTCATCTGCATACTTTATTTCTCTTTTTTTAAATTTAGTTTAGATTTTAGATCGATACTACTGCCTGCCTATTTTTACTTACATAGGGATACAGTTCTTTTAATTATTATTCAATAAAACTCAAATAGACAATTATATAAATAATTTTAAGTATAAATTTTAAATCATTTTATTCCATTAATCTAATAATCTCTTTTTTTTATTTATTTATCTATCTCTAACCTTTAGCTAAATAATAATAAATATCAATTTGGTTTTAATAATCATAATTATAAATTTTCAGCTACAATAACATTCATAGTTTTGGACAATAGGTCAGTAATTATTCTATAATTAGAATACTATATAATCATCAGATTATCATTAAATAAAATGAAATACTCATTATAATGAATAAAACAGAACAAATGCCATGAAGATTAAGGAATTATTATTTTTTTCACCAATTGTCAATGTATTACGATCGCTAGGTCCGGGTTTAATTACAGGAGCCGCAGATGAGGATCCGTCAGGTATTGTAACATTTTTGCAAATAGGCTCAAAATTAGGTTTGGGGATGCTTTGGGCGGTATTATTGTTATTCCTTATGAAGATAGCAATACAGGAAATGTGTGCTAGAATAGGCCTTGTCACCGGAAAGGGTTTAGCGACTCTTATAAAGAATAAATATTCTAGAAATATTGTTATTCCAATTTCAGGTCTTTTGATGATTGCCAATATAATAAATATTGGCGTTGACATTGGAGCTATGGCTGTATCATCTAAACTTATTTTTCCTCAATTGCCAAGCTATATTGCTACAATAATTTTTACAGCTCTAATACTGTTGACTCAGATTTTTATACCATATGTAAAATACGTAAAATTTCTAAAATATCTTACTTTCTCTCTTTTTGCCTATGTTATAACTGCTGTTTTAGTTGGAGGAAATATTCGCGAAATAATAACTGCTACAGTCATTCCCCATTTTGAATTTTCATCAGACTTCATCATGCTCTTTGTTGCTATGTTTGGTACTACAATATCACCTTACTTGTTTTTCTGGCAAACGTCAGAAGAAGTTGAAGAAGATGTTGCAAAAAATAAAATAAAGGAAATAGGAAAAGGAAATCCCAATATTTCAAAAAAAGAAATCAAAATCATGAAACAAGATGTTGCCATAGGTGCGTTCTTTTCTCAATTCATAACTTGGACTATAATTGTAACGACAGCTGGAAGCCTTCATGTCAATGGTATAACTAATATAGAATCAGCTGATCAAGCTGCACAAGCTCTTCAACCTTTAGTTAATACCTTTCCATATTCGGGTGAAATAGCCAAAATAATTTTTGCATTGGGTATCATGGGTACTGGATTACTTTCAATACCTGTTCTTTCAGCATCATCGGCCTATGCATTATCTGATACATTTAGATGGAAAGAAGGTTTAAGCAAAAAGTTTGGTCAAGCTAAATCTTTCTATATAATAATAATTTTCTCTACCCTTATCGGACTTGGAATTGCTATTTTTGATACTAATATTATTCAGGCACTGATATATGCTGCAGTTATTAATGGTGCAGTAGCTGTTCCAATGATTCTATTAATCATAAAGATCGGTAATGATCGAAGTATACTTAAAGATAAAACTAATGGGTTGTTTTCAAATGTTGTAGGATGGATAACCTTTACTATCATGACAATATCTGTTATATTTTTATTTTTAACGCAAATAAAGGGATAATATTTATTTTAATTAATGATAAAAATTCTTTAGGATACAAAGAAATGGGTATATTATATAGTTTTTAACATAAATATAGTATTTTAATATGTGACATTTATTTGATATAAAAATTTCCTTTTATTTTGGAGTTAAATAGTGTTAATTGTTTAATATCGAATAAAAAACTTGATTATAATTTTAAAAAAATTAAAGTTTAGGCTGGCTCTTTAGATTCGTTTTCTCCAGTATTTTGTGCAGCTTCTTCACGTAATGTTTCTGCTGGACCTGTAGTTGAAGGGTCTGATGCTGCTGCTCCTACTTTTTTCTGATTTTTTTGTGCAGATTCTAAACTTTCGCTGTCACTTTGTGTATTTTTATCATCAGAATAACTCATATCACTATACAATAGACCACAAAGCTTAAATGTATTAAAGAAATGGAAAGATAAACG
>DATFCH010000332.1:0-4752 GCA_035253345.1 Nitrososphaeraceae archaeon | reverse complement strand
AAATGGAGATCAATAACTCATCTTTTTGGTTTCTTTGACCAACATTACATCATTATTGATGCCGCCTATGCCTTGCGTTCGACAAACTCATCATCTCTAGCTAAACCATATAAACCTTAGGATAGGTTTATCATTTCATTTCATCTTAACACATTTCATTTCCTCATTTTTTTATCTGATGATGATTTGATTTGGGTTTTTTTTCGTTGTTTTCGTTGTTTAGTTTACTTTGATTTAACTCGAGACCTTCTTGAAACTGTCGGATTTCAAGACCTATATTATGGTAGTTTAAGATATATAAAGGTTATTGAGGGAAACTAGCACCTACAACAATTATTGCGTCAACCAACAAAAAAAATTTGTTTTTCTTAAATTTTATCATGTTCTTGAAAATTATACGTCTTTTTTATTAGGTTATATAAATAATGAATAGATAAATTGGATACAAGTCATAACTTATAAATTAGTTCATAATAGTTTTATGTTTTTATATAATGGGTATTGAGGATTATGTTGATTTTTATAAAAATCAAACAAAAAAATCTCATTTGCTTTATAAGGATTCCTTAAATCTTTTTCCTGGGGGAATTAATCATAATATTAGATTTTTTAAACCTTACCCTTTTTTTGTTGAAAAAGCCACAAAACAACATCTCTTTGACGTTGATGAAAATCGCTATACAGACTATTGGATGGGTCATTGGGCTTTAATCCTAGGTCATTCTCCAAAACCTGTCACGTCAGGTTTATCTCACCAAATTAAAAACGGCACTTTATATGGTACGGTAAATACTCCAAGTATCGAATTAGCTGAAATAATTCAAGAATTGATGCCAAAAGCAGAGACAATGAGATTTTCTACAACCGGTTCAGAGGCCACAATGTACGCAGTACGATTAGCACGAGCAGCTACTAAAAAGAAAATAGTAGCTAAAATAATAGGAGGATGGCATGGATTTAATTCATCGTTACTTGAAAGTGTAAATTACCCATTCGAGATTAATGAAGGAATAGGATTAGACATTGATAATAAATCTGTTATTTCTATTCCATTTAACGATACAGAAAGATCATTAGAACTATTAAACAAGGTAAAAGAAGATTTAGCATGTATTATTGTTGAACCTATTCTCGGAGGAGCAGGATGTCTTACTCCAAATTATGGATATTTACAGGCACTTCAAGAATTCTCAAGAAAAAACAACATTTTATTCATTCTAGATGAAATTGTAACAGGTTTTAGGTTATCTACCTCTGGAGCCTATAAAATTTTTAAATTAGATCCAGATATATTTACATTAGGAAAAATAGCGGGAGGAGGCTTGCCAATAGGTATAGTATGTGGTAAAAAAGAAATACTATCTCTTTCTAATCCTATTGACAAAACAAATAAAGAAGCTGTTTGTTCTATTGGTGGAGGCACATTTTCTACAAATCCTATTACAATGGTAGCAGGATTAAATACTTTGCAATTTCTAAAAAATAATGCAAGTCGAGTTTATCCAAAAATTGATAGATTGGGAGAATATACAAGAAAACAGCTTCAAAAAATTTTTGATGAAAATAACATTATGGCAAAAATAACTGGAATAGGATCGTTCTTCAATGTACATTTTTTAAATGACAAGGTTCAAGAAATTAGTAACGCTACTGATGTTGCATTATCGAATAAAGAAAAATTGAGATCATATCATTTTGCATTAATTTCTAAATATAAAATCTTCTTTTTACCATACAAAATGGGAGCAATTTCTTTTCAACACTCTAAAACTGATATTGATTTTTTATTAAAATCTACACAGTCTATAATTGACTCAAAAATTCTATGACAAATATTGATAATTTGACAATTTATTTTTGTTGAAGTGAGTTAATTTATTGTAAATAGAAAAATAGATAAAAATATCGTACTAGTTTTTCTTATTGGAAGTTTAATAAGAGTTATTCCTGAACTTATAGCTTATCCTTTTCCAATAGGATATGATATAATAAACTATTATATCCCATTAGTAAATAATATAGAATCTTACTCATTAAGTGGTCAATTAAATATTTTCCCACATTTATTGTATTTGTTAAAAATTACTACTTCTCTAGATGCACATAATTTAATAATTGGTTTATCATCAACTCTCTATGGATTATTTTCTGCATCAATTTACCTACTATTAAGAGAACTTAATATAAAACCAGTAATGTTGATGACTATATTTATTTTGTTCCAGGTTTCCGCATTGCGAATCGGTTGGGATTTACTAAAAGATATTCTTGCTTTAACCTTTACTTTTATAATAAACTATTTAATTATTAAAGACAGAAAATCTATTTTAAACAAATCAAAAATAATCAATTTTTCTTTGATTGGATTATTACTAATGATATCAATTTTTACCGATACTATGATTTCCTTTTTACTGATTATATCTTTGTTAATTTACTTTCTAATCAATAAAGAGAGGAAGTATATTATTTTTTTAACTATACTAATAACACTAATTATTAGTTTTATGGTTTTAAATGGTAATATCAACGGTAACCCAATTATCAAAAATATGAATAAACTATTCGACGATGACATCAAGAAAAATCTAACCTACAGCCCTATTAATTTGGGAATTTTATTCATAGTGATAAATTATTCTTCCCTTCCTTTTTTTATATATGTACTAAAATATCTAAAGGATCTATTATTGTCTATTCAGCTAGGAATTACATTGATTGGATCATTCACATGGTTAATATTACCATATTCTTCGATTTTATTACCAGACAGATGGATCATACTCTCTGGAATTTTTATGTCAATCTTTTCCTCTTATGGGTTAGTTAGATTTTCTCAGAAATTTGATAATAAACAAAGAAATAGGATCCTTTTATCATTTACTTCTCTTTTTATATTTATTGGATTATTGTATATCACTATACCTATTGATTCTGCCTTTTCCGTATATAATATATTTTCAAATTATATTTATACATTTGTTCCTATAACAATGCAATTTAATTCTATTGATATTGCAGATAATAGAGATCTTTTACAAGCCTTAGATTGGTTAAATAATAATACTTCTGCAAATTCTATTATTTATGGAGATCTGCATCTTAGAGGATGGATGGAAACTTTGTTAAAGGATAACAGAATATTTAAATTCAATGATTTAAATTTCTCAAAAAATGGATTTCATGTAATTATGGCAAATAATATCAATTTAACAAACTACAATGTTAAATTGATATTTTCGCAAGGTCCTTTTAAAATTTTAAAAAAATGAAAGAGTACATTTATACGAATAGTTAACTAATACATTTAGTTTTAGATATGATTATTTTTTTACTCGGTTGAGTTCTATCGATATTTTTTGATTTGCAATGATTTATCTAGATTAAGGTTTAGCCTAATATCAAGGGATACATTATAAAAAAATGAAAGAGTACATTAAAATCATCCAAAAAAGGTATGTATAATTGTTTTATAACCAATTCATAAATAAATAAATTTAAATGATACAATGGAAGTCTTAAACATTTCTTGCATTTACAATAAGATCACCTTCTAAAATATAAATTTAGATCAAATTATAATAATTAGTGGTCTATGTATTTTAATTATAATATTTATAGCGAATTTACTAGTTTAGTCATTTTTTCTAGATTTATTTCGAAGCCAAATCTTTTTTCATCTTTTTTCATATTTTTGTACATTTTCATCATTAGAGGAAAATGTTTAATTGTACTTAATTTATTATCCATTTTTAATCTTACTATCCTATATACATCGTCATAATAATCAAATTTTTTCCGAACTAGATTTTGATATTTTTTGAAATCAAATTTATTAGAGTTACCAAATACATTAAGAAAGATCTCACAACATAACAATGATGGTATTATTCCCTCTCCTAGCATGGGAAATACGCAGCCAATGGATTCCCCAATGCCTATAACATTATTATGAAAAAATGGTTCCATCTGTTTTGGCGGAGCTAAACGGATAGGACGTCCTATCTTTTTAATAACTTTAGCAGAAGGATTATCATGAAAAAATTCATTAATTCCATAATACTTTCTATCTATATCTCCAGCGCCTACATAGGCTCGGCCATTATTCAATGGAAAATACCAAAAATAACCTCTCGCGTTTTTGTATCCTATTACATAGAAATCATTCTCAATATTTATTTCATCGAGATTTTCTACTAGGTATTCATAGGCGGGTATAATAAAATCTGATTTTGATTTTGGAAGCAAGGAACGATGGACTCCTGTACAATCAAGGACATAATCATAATCAGCAAAAGGAAATGAATTTATCGAACATTTAAATTGGTATTTGACTGTGAGATTTTTTAATAAATCATGTTCCCATTTTTGCTTATCGTAAGTGACCAATCCAATAAGTTCTAAATATTCCTCTTTATTATTTGGTAATTCCATACGTAATTTTTTACCTTCATGAAAAATATATTCTCCAAAGTTTAATCCAACATTTGTTGAAAATATTTCAAGAATATTTCTTGATGCTCCCCATGCACAAACTGCCCAGTGATTTTCTTGTTTTGAAGATTCAAAAACTGTTACATCATGTCCCTGTTTTTGTAACATGAAACCTAAATAACTTCCAGCTACTCCAGCCCCTGCAATAGCAATTCTCATAATAAATTGAATCTTAAATTTTACTTATAATTCTTCTTGAGTAATAATAGCAAGTATTAATTCTTTTAATTATCAATATTTTAGGATATAAAATTAAAT
>DATFCH010000331.1:0-6011 GCA_035253345.1 Nitrososphaeraceae archaeon | reverse complement strand
TAGTTATTTTAAAAAAAATCCTATTCTTTTTTTGTTTATTTTAGATTTTATAATTTTTAATTTATTGGTAATAAGGTTGTTTTCGTTTTCTAAATTCCTGATTAATTAAATTATTTTATATCAAATAATAGTGGGTAAAGTAGAAGAGGATTGTTTTAAATTAAAAATTAAATTTAATATTTTTTTTGTAAAAAAATGCGGGAGGTGGGATTTGAACCCACGAATCCCTGAGGAACAGGGTTGTAGGAAATTAATCCCAGAGCTTTTGACCAATTTATAGTATTAACTTCTTTCTAAGCATCGCACTGCTTTCCCTCTAAAGGTTAAGAGCAGACCTGCGCCGTTGGCCAGGCTTGGCAACCCCCGCACTATTAAAATACAATTTATAACAGCCAAATTTATCTATTCTTAAATTAATGTATTATGATATTCAAAGTGGAAGGAAAAGAACCTCATAAAAAATTATTTGGAACTAATGGTGTCAGGGGAATATATGGTAAAGAATTAACATTTCCTCTTGTTATAGACTTGACTTACTCCTTAGCTACATACTATAAGAACGGTCCTATCGTTGTAGGATATGATGGAAGAAATTCAAGCCCACTAATATCAAATATTGTAACAGCTGTCTTAAATTCTGGCGGTCTGGATGTGATTATGGCTGGCCAATTACCAACTCCTTGTCTGCAATTTGCTGTTAAATCAAAAAAATGCCAAGGCGGAATAATGATTACTGCTTCTCACAATCCTCCTGAATACAATGGAATCAAACCATCAGCTAATGACGGAGTGGAAATCTCGAGAGAAGAGGAGATAAAAGTTGAAGAGATCTATTATTGCAAAAAATTTTCAAAGATAGATGGAACTAACATTACTTTTTCTGAAGAAAATATTATTAATGAGTATATTGAACGAGTTTTATCTCTATTAGATGTTGAAAAAATTAAATCTCGAAAATTTAAGGTTGTAATGGATTTAGGAAACGGTGTTCAATCTTTAGTTGCCCCCTATTTGTTAAAAAAATTAGGCTGCCAAGTTTATACAATTAATAGCAATATAGATGGCGATTTTCCTGGAAGAGGTCCTGAACCCACTGTAGATAATTTAAGTATATTATCAAACATGGTAAAAGACCTCAGCGCAGATTTTGGTGTTGCTTATGACGGGGATGGAGATAGAAGTATATTTTGCGATGAAAAAGGAATAGTGCATCCTGGCGATAAAACTGCCGCTGCCCTTGTCAAGTATTTAATAAATAGCAAAGATAGAGGTGCAGAAATTGTATGTCCCGTTAATACAACTATGAACGTTCAGCTTGCTGCAAATGAAGGTAATTCAAATGTGATTTATACAAAAGTAGGAAGTGTAGAAGTTTCTCGTGAAATGGTTAAAAGAAATTCTCTTATTGGTTTGGAAGAAAATGGAGGATTCATGTACGGAAAAATGAATCAAGTCAGAGATGGAGCAATGACTACTGGACTGGTATTAGAAATGCTTACGAATTTTTCATTTAGGGAGAAAACAAATTCAACTTTTTCGGATATTCTTGGATCATTAAAAAATCTAGCTCAGTTCAAGACTAAATTTAAGTCTCCTTCTAAAGAAATGACAAATAAAATTGTTACCAAATGCTCAGAACATGGGTCACCACAAAAGATCGAAAATTTAGATGGTATCAAAATTTGGTTAGATGAAGAATCATGGATAATGATTAGACCGAGCGGTACTGAACCTTTGATAAGAATGTATGGGGAGTCTACTTCCCAGACATTATTGAATTCCAAAGTAAGAGAATATACTAGAATAATTGAAAACTTGTTATCTTAAAGGGTCAAAAAATATAAAATATCACTTCAAAAAAGAATCATAAAATAGAATTGAGATCAATAAATAAAACTCGTAATACTAAGAAAACCCTAGTCGAAATAACTGTCATAGGAAAAGATAGAAAAGGAGTTGTTGCTGAAATTACCAATTTTATCTTTAGGAATTACGGAAATATTGAAAAAATAAATCAAAATGTCGTAAAAGGTCTTTTCGGTATGCAACTTGAAGCATCATTCGATGAAAAGTATATTGACAAGTTAAAACTAAATGTTGGACTTAGAGGACTTGCCCGAAATTTAAAAATGGAGATTAAAGTTCATTATCAGGAGCCAAACAGGTTAAGTAATATTGCTATTCTTGTAAGTAATGAAGATCATTGTTTACTAAAAATACTTGAATCTTATAATAAAAAAGAACTTAAAACAAAAATCCCATTAATAATAGGAAGCTCTAATACATTAAAACCAATTGCCGTAAATTATAAAATACCTTTTCATCTTATCGAGCATAGAGATCAAATAGAAGCAGAAAGACAAATTCTGAAATTATTTGAGGAGTATAATATAGACATGGTCATCCTAGCTCGATATATGAGGATTCTTACACCCAATTTTGTATGGAGATATCCTAATAAAATAATAAATATTCATCCTTCATTATTACCAGCTTTCCCTGGCGCCTATGCATACATTCAAGCATATGAAAGGGGGGCAAAAATCGTTGGATGTACTTCCCATTTTGTAACAGAAGACTTGGATCAAGGACCAATTATTTGTCAAAAGTCATTTAATGTTTTAGCAAATGACAATATTGACACTATTAAAAGGAAGGGACAAAAACTAGAGAGTTCCACTCTGCTTGAAGCATTAAAATTGGCTTTGGATGGTAAACTCGAAGTTTATTGGGGCAAGGTTCACCTAAAAAACAAGAGAATAAGCAAAAAATAAATAAAAAGAAGTTGTGACAACCGCTTTTTCATATTGGGTTAGTGAAAAAAAACGAATCGAGTGGCGGAATAAATAAATAAATAAATAAATATTAAATAAAGCAAATCAGAATAAAGATAAAAGTCCAAGAATAAAAAGTAAATATAGATAATGTTTGAAAATGAATAGCATTTATGGATTATCAAATAGAGATATAGAACAATGGAAAAATAAAAAAACAGACCAGGTGATAATTCCTATAGGATCTTTAGAGCAGCATGGTGATCATCTTCCTGTATCAACTGATTCAATCATAATCGAATATTTAGCTAAAAAAGTTTCGCAAAAATTGGATATCTTGTTACTTCCAACATTACCTTATGGTATCTCCTTTGAACATGAACCTTTATTTAATATTTCAATATCTCATCATACATATTCCAATCTTCTCAGCGAGATATGTATATCACTCATCAAATATGGAATTAAAAATATTATCATATTAAACGGTCATCATGGGAATATTGGATGTTTGTATTACATATCTCAAAATGTTCATGATAAAATTTCTTCAAATGCAAACATAAATTTTATCAATTACTGGAATCTATTAGAAACTTTTGATCATGCAGGAGAAATAGAAACATCTCTTTTATTAGCTATAAATTCAAAATTAGTAAAAATGAAAATGGCAAAAGCAAATACAATGAAAATTGCTAGTTCAAAAATTGCCTATACTAGCTTAACAAGTCATCCTGGATCTTTTCCGAAAATAACAGGAAATGGAGTCTGGGGTGATCCCTCGAACTCGTCAATATCAAAGGGAAGAATACTGTTGGAAAATTTGATCAAGAACATTGTAGAGACTATTAAAATTTTCAATAAATTCAATTAATCATACCCAGGGATCTCGTTGTATTTTTTTTATTCAAACCAAAAAATCTAATTTAAGGTAACACGGAATGAAATTTTAATATATACCTAATATTCATTCATAGTAAAAGGTAGATTGAATATTGTCAGTTGATATGGCCGTAAAGGTATTGGACGAAAGTTTTGGAAAAATTGTTTTGATAAAATTAAAAGGTGGAAAAGTAATTCGAGGAATTCTACATGGTTTTGATCAACACATGAACTTGTTGCTTGACGATTCCGTAGAAATTGTAGAAGGCAAATCTTCAGATTTAGGAACTATTGTTGTAAGAGGCGACAATGTTGTAATAATATCTCCTCCTCCTATGTAGGATATTTAAAAAGGAGAAGGAGAAAAAGAAAGGAGTTGATATGAGTAAATGACAAAAGGAACTACTTCAATGGGTAAATACACAAGAAAGAAAGTACATATTAGATGCAGAAGATGTGGCCATAATTCTTTCCATAAACGAGGAAAAGAATGTTCAAAGTGTGGATACCCAGATTCAAAAATGAGAAAATATAATTGGATTAAAAGGCAAGTGTTATAAAAATATAAACAAATAAAACTTGTATAAACAGAATTTATAAAGCTGAAAAATACGTTAATAATTTATTTCTTCATTTGCAAATTATCGCATCGCCCTTGTTATTTCGATTTATTTATTAATTTATTGTACATTTTATAATATAAATGATTGATTACAGTCTTTTATTATTAATAGTAGCCGCATCCCTCTCTTCAATAGGAGGGATCGTATTCGGATTATATTCTGACAAGATTTCTTCACTAGGTTCTCTGATAAAACGGCAGGAACAGAAAAAAGAGATACATGATTCACATATACACAAGGAGAATGAAAATGGAGATAAAACTAATCAGATAGCTATCACTTCTAATAATAATTCTAGTGATTCCATCCTACAGCAAACAAAAAATATCCAATTAATGGAAGATAACCTAAAGCTCTATAAATTTGAAAAAGATCTGGCAACCTCTGCAATAGAACGTATTTTAACAGCATCTACAAATAAAACAATCGACAATTATGAAAAAGATCGACTTCTCTTAAAGTATAGAGACCAATTGAATAAACTAAATAATAAATTGGAGAAAATTCAATCTGAAATTGATGTTACCAAACTAATAGATCTAAGAAATGATTTAGCATATTTATTAGATAATAAAATTTCTGATATAGATGAAAAAATTAAAGAAATTAATACTAAAATAAGATCTCAAACTCATCTATCAGATTTAAAAAATATTAAAAAAAATAACAAGAAAAGAAATGACAATAATATTAGTAATTTAAATAAAGATCTAAAATCATCGACCTTAGACGATAATAGTATTGAAGAAGCTATTGATAGCAATCTAAAATCAAAACATGTTACTGGTTATAAAACCAACAAAAACTATAAACAAAAAGAGAGTCTTGTTAATGAAGAAAGAAAAAGGATCTCTGATTTAAAGATCGACGTCTTAGAAGCTTTAAAAAGACTAGATAAAGCCAAAAATGTAAAAGAGGAAATCGAAAAAGAAATTTTAGCTATACAAGATAACCAGATTAAACCAACTGATTTAATGGATGTTGATAATGAAAAAATTCTGATACAGAGACAAAATGTGTACAGGATTGAAGACGAAAATTATCAAATTGTGCCTGAATCTACAATAACAACAACAACAACCAAAAATAATATCATACCAAAAATATACAATTCTTTAACAAAAATACAGTCTAATAATAGTAATAGCATTGCATCTTCTGCTCAAGTAGTGAATCCTATTTCAGAAAATAATACTGATAAAGACAAAATAATAAAAACTAATAAAGGAAATTTAAACCAGAAAGAAAAAATCGATGTTTCTATAAAAGAAAATACTAAAAATACCGATAACCAACATAAAAATACTCCGTTATTTAGAGCTCTACATTACTCTGATTTAAAAAAAACTGACCCTGGTGATAAATTTAAAAAAAATGTCAGTATAAACCATGAAGATAAAATTAAAACTCAAGAAACTAGTTCTTTTATCATCAATAATCACAATAATAAGAAAATTAAATTTTCATTTAGATCTATTTTTTCAAGAGGTAAAACAGACAGAGAAAGAAGAGAAGAAGAAAGAAAAGACTCAGTTAGCGATTCAAGTTACCAGCAGAAATGATTCATTTAACAATAGATAAAATAAAACTAGAATTAAAAAATATTGCTCAAGAATATTTTATATCCAATAATAATAAAAACAGTGATTACTAGAACTAATTAAACAATAAACAATATAGATTAATTTCAAGTTTAATTTTTATTAAATTTATTGATTTATTCAGCTACTAT
>DATFCH010000330.1:0-2923 GCA_035253345.1 Nitrososphaeraceae archaeon | reverse complement strand
ATGTCTATTCCATTTGTCTTTGTCATGGTCTCTGTCATCATCATCGTCATCATCATCATGATGTCTATTCCATTTGTCTTTGTCATGGTCTCTGTCATCATCATCGTCATCATAACGTTGAGCAGTAGAATTTTGTAAAGCACCGACAATAATTAATAAAGATATAGATACAATTCCTGGAAGTAGTAAGCTGCTCTTATTATTCATAATTCTCGTTATTTCTTATTTTATAAGAATATTTGAATAATTATATATATATAAAAAATTGGAAACAAATGCAGAAAATTATTCTAGCATTGTTTACTATAATTATATGTTATTATTTTATATAGGTAATTATTAAAGGTAATTATTTATTACATTGATAAGTTCATATGAAGGGTTTATCTCTAAAACAACCTTTTGCCGATTTATTAGCATTTGGAGAAAAGACAATAGAATTAAGAAAATGGAATACCAAATACAGAGGTAAATTTTTTGTTCATGCTTCAAAGAATATAGATATAGAAGCTTGTGAAAGATTAGATATTGATATTGATAAGCTTAGAAAAGGAGCAATAATTGGTTCTGCTTTTTTATATGATGTTAAAGAGTATACAAGTCAAGAAGAGTTTAACAAGGATAAACAAAAACATTTTTCTGTTATTAATAAATATTTTGATGGATACAAATACGGCTTCTTAATTAAAGATGCGAGAATGTTTAAAAAATCTATTCCTTATTCTGGAAAACTTGGATTCTTTGAAGTAAATGAGTCTATATTAAAATAAATTTTCTTTTTTTTAGATAATAAAAATTGAAATTTTAAAATTTCAATTTTATCAAGCCAATATTATGTTTTATTTTCTATAAATATTTTAGTATTAATTAAGATTAATAATAGAAAGCAGAAAGTTGTCAAGGTCATCAATTATTGTTGAAGAAGAAAATTTTTAATTGTCTAACCAAAACCAAAACTGAGCAGAGTTGTTGACTGGTCCTATTGAAACAGTACATAAGAAATATGAAATATTATCTGATATTGTAACTGAATATCAGGGAAAAGTTCATGGTTCTCAATATTCTATTAATGGAAATAATATACTCTCATTGTTTATTATGAAGTTCTAGAAAGTAAAAGAGAAGAAGTAAAATCTCATTTCAAGAATAATATTAGTGTTTTACCTTCAAAGCAAGACAAACGGAATAATCAAAGATATATTTGACTTCATATTCATATCCCTAACAATTAAGCATATGTAAAAATGAAAAATTATTCGTTATATCTTTGATTTCATCTCTCTTTCATAAACCACTTGAAATAATCTGTTTTTGCCTCAAGTCTTGAAAGGTTACAATTACATAATTTCTCAGTGCAGTAATGAGGAATTCTAATATTGTGTCTGACTAATGGATAGTTACAACTAGGACATAGTATATTTTTTCCCTTTATGCTTTTGTAAAAAAAGAATTCTTCACGATGATGATTTTTATTAAATTTTATAGAAGTATTCGATGAATTCTTTTGCTTCATTTTTTGTTTATTTCTATCTGATTTTATAGTATATACTAATACATTATTTTAATACACTCTTTTCAGAATATTGAGATATTATATGGTAACAAAACAAAAACTTATTGTTAATAATGATTTTAGATGGATTAGTTTATTTGACAATCTTCCGAAGAATAAAGAGAATGTTGGTTATGGATAGCAACTATTCTCCGGAAGTAGTGTGCTCGCGTTTTGGTATAGAATAAAAGGACGCAATTATATATAAAAATTTGAGACAAATCAATTGTAATTGTTAAATAAACTTCCGGAGAAATAATGCCAAATAACGATGATGATAAAGACTATCTCCGGAAGTTGGTGCTACTAGTTTTTTGTAATAAAATAAGCCTTAATTGGTTATAATTGGAGATAAATTAATGGTCATTGCAGTATAATATTTTGCCTTTTAAATAATAAATATGATATTAAATTATATTTTCTCTAAATCATGTATTTTTTGACAAGTTTTAGAATTTGAGTTAATATGACAGGTTTCTTTTTTACTTCTAGTTTAAATTTATTGTTGATTATATTGTCATATCCTCTTACGAATAACATTTTGATTGTAGAGTTGATAGAGTTTACTTCCTTCGATACCTCGCAACATGTCATGTGTTTCATTTTGTATTCCATAACCAAGAATCCAATTTCGGTTGGATAAATTGGACGTTTTATTCTAAATTCTTTCTTTTATAATATCCCAATTTTTTATTTAAAAACTAACCTTATTATTTGTTAACAATATCTAATTCGAAAATATATTGTATTCACAGTATGACTAAATTCAAATTTGATAAAATAAAAAGGAAATTTTTAGAAAAATATGAGGTTAATATGGATTGTATCTTTTATCTTGATTGTCTTTGTAACTTGGTGTTCCATAACTGTCTTGTTTATCATATGATTTCTTATAGTTATCCTTTCCATAATCGGAATCATAGTCATTGTATTTCATATCATTTTTGTGGTCAGAATATTTTGTAGAATCATAGCTGTCATATCTTTTGTCCTTGTTGTCATATGATCCATAGCTATCTTTCATTTCATAGCTGTCATATCTTTTGTCATACTTGTCTTTTCCATAGTCATCATCTCTATATGATTTTTTATCATAGTTGTCATAATCACGTTCATCGTAGTATCTTGATTTGTCATCATTGTCATAATCTTTTTCACGGTCTGATGTTGCTTGTGCTCCAACTATAAATGATGGGTACATTAGAGTTATTGTACCTGCTACTAGTACAATTGCTAAAAAGATTGCACTATTTGTTTTTCTTAAAACTCTTTTAGTCATTATTCATAGATATCATACTTACTATATCTGTGATAGGTTTGATGAATAGAGATTTTTAAAATATAAATTTTTACAAGATAATTTTTTATATA
>DATFCH010000329.1:0-2042 GCA_035253345.1 Nitrososphaeraceae archaeon | reverse complement strand
TTCACCAAATGTCAACTATCCATACATCATTCATGATGTGTTTAGCCTTTGATAGTCTATATTATCAAAATGATAAAAAATAACATATTCAAAACTTAGAATAAAAATTAAAGAATTAATATAAATTTTCAAATACATTATATTCTAATTTGAAACCAGTGGTATAAAGGTAAATATCATATTAGGTCATAATTTAGATAAAGATAATCTTCAATAGTTAATTCAGGATGTTACACTACGTAAAATTGTCTTTGATTATTATATGGCATTTTCAACTATTTGAGACACTATAATTTATTCAGTCAGTTCAGAGATTTACCATAATCTTCCAAAATGTACCAACTTGGACTATGGATTTTATTCTCACTATCTTCCTCTCTGATCTATATATTGTGTATTTCCGAAGTTGATTCAGTCCATTTTTTTGAAGATCTGTTTCCGAGAAAGAGACGATTTACGAATTCTTTCCATAACCTTTTAAGGGTTTCCGTGGCTTTTTCTAGAAGTTCGTGGGTTTCTGATAAATTATCTAAAATTATTAAAAAATAATATTGGGACTAAATATTTTATAAGAAGTATTTTATCAAGGCTATGACTTTAAGGAGAAATATCTTGTTCTATGTTTTTAAATTTAATAAATAAAATATGTAATGATCCTACTTGTCAAGAATTTATAGACAAGTTAAAAGATGAATGAATATTAACCTATTAAAAGTAATCAGGATCCAACCAAAGGTAATATGATATTCTGAATCTAATCATATATTTCAACTTTCTTGTGTTGATTGTAAGATATAGAAACTAAAGAATGAGCTTAATGAAATTGAGAATAGAACGTCTATTTAAACAGGTGAATGAGTTTTGAGCCATATTATAATCACTTTTAATTATTCCCACAATTTTAGTAGTAGAAGAATAATTCTATTCTCTCATATTCTAGTAAGTAATATATAATTCGAATAAAGAATTTTTACATCGAAACTAAAATATCAGACTGTATCAATGATCATGATATTTGATTAATCTCTATCAGATTAAGACTATCGAGGTTGATGAACAACAAATAAGATATTACGATACTTGTTACCATCATAGTTTTAATCTACCTCCAATCCTGCTTTTACATGGACTAGGCGGGTCTGCTGACAGATGGTTAAAAGTAATCCCGTATCTTTCTGGAAAATATAGATTAATTATTCCAGACATTGTAGGGTTTGGATATAGTGATAAGCCTCATGTAGAATATACAATTGAATTCTTTATTAAATTTCTAAAACAATTCTTAAATTTATTGGATATATCCAATGTTAGTATAATTGGTTCTTCTTTTGGAGGATTACTGGCATTAGAATATGCAATAAAGTTTGAATCAGAAATAAAAAAGTTAGTTTTATTATCTCCCGCTGGTATGATGAGATACGTTTCGACTACTCTTAAGCATTATATTTCTGCTGCACTATATCCAACATATGAAAATGTGTTAAGAGCATACCAAGAAATGATTTACGACTCAGGTATGGTCTCGGAAGAATCAATTCATGATTTTATTAAAAGGATGAATTTACCTAATTCAAAGTATGCATTTATGTCTACATTGATGGCTTTTAATAATCATCCAAAATTAACCGATCGACTTAAAATAGATTTACCAACACTAATCGTTTGGGGAAGAAATGATAAAGTAATCCCGGTACGATATGCAAAAAAATTTAAAATTCCCAATAGTAAAATCGTTATATTCGATCATTGTGGACATTATCCGCATATAGAAAAGATAGACGATTTGAGTAAGATTCTCTTAAAATTCTTATAAATTAAGATATTTATAACCTAAATTTTAAAATTTATTTTACTTCAAGTTTAGCCCATCTGAATTATTCATTCATCATTTTTTAGTTCTATTAACACAATATTATTAAATATTAATTTTATCTTCAATTTTCATTTTTTATTTTATAGTTGTTATTAAACTAATTAATTAAAAAATTAAATCATCACAATAATTTAAATTTTTAAATAAAAAAATATATTGATGTATATAG
>DATFCH010000328.1:0-3990 GCA_035253345.1 Nitrososphaeraceae archaeon | reverse complement strand
AATTCTCTATTTATTCTCGATTTTTATTATTTATAAGAAGCACATAAAAAAAGGAATGCAAAGATGCAATACAGAAATTACAATTTTTTGTTTATTATGCTATATTTTATTTCTCATTATAATAATAATTACATTACTAGTAGATCATAACCATTATTTTAATAATCCATCTTCTATTTTGTATATTTAGGCCAAACCAGACAATAATGATAACAATAACAAAGAAGATGAAAAAACAGAAAAAGAAAATAATAATTATTCATGGACAAAAGCAGATCAAGATCTCATTACAAAATATAATTATCGAAATCTATAAATACCAAAAATATATCAGACTGCTCCTAATGGATCAACATATCAATTCAATTAGGATAATCCCAATTAAAAAGAACAGAAATAACTAAATTATAACATTCATCATTGCAGATTTTGTGATGAGGAAAATAAGGATCATGAGTACATAACATAGTCAGGTGATTCAATAATACGAACTTATTCATACTACACCATGTTATTTTATGATAACAAGGAAACTATATTTTACTGAATTAGACAAGATATATTTCTAATCACTCTAATAGATAATAAGAAATAGAATCGATAAAAAATGAAATTTGAATTAACTGACTCTCAAATTACTTTGATTAAACAGATAATAGAGAGACTTGTATAATCAGACTAATCAATTACAAGAATATAAAATTTGTCTAGAGGAATGATTTCCTTATCAAGATGAACATTACCTAAATATAAGTCAAGAAGAATTACAGAAAAGAATAGATTCTTTACAAATTGTGATTAATCATTTAGAAATATTGGATGAATGGTTTAGTTTAAAAAATTACGTTAATAATATCTAAAATTATAATACACTTTCTTCTCTTCATCTTTTTCTCTTGTAATTTAAGATGTATAAACCAACATTTAGAATAAATCACCTTTGATATTGTTACTCAAACTGAAAAGTATATTAAACATTTTGAAAAGAAAATAAAAGGGAATCGAATATTAAACATTATCAAAAATGAAAATCATATAAGATAGAAAAAGAGGAGAAAGGAAAATATCAACAACCTATGAAACCAAAATACTAGAATGTCCAGACGAGATTAGGAGTAGAATTATTCATTTGGTTGAAACCTCTTCAAGTTTGCTAATTGTATCATCTTATGGAGGAATGCAATTAATATACAATAATTTTTTGAATCATTATAAAAGATTTCTTGATAAATATAAAAAAGGAGAAAGTAAAGAAGGGATAAAATGGATTTGTAATATAGAAAAAGAGAATCTAGAGTTGGTTAAAACATTCTTAAAAATGGGAATGCAATTACGTCATGTTACAAAATTACCACCTCTGAATTTCGCATTAGGTAACAGTGAGATAAATGCAACTATAGAAAAGATGGAAAATGGTAAAATGGTTCAAAGTCTTTTAATAAGCAATGAACCTCTCTATGTCAAACATTTTCTTTCAATATTTGAAAATTTATGGATGAGTGGTATTGATGCTAAAGATCGGCTAAAAGAGTTAGAACAAGATATAGAACCAGAAGGCATTGGAATTATCAGAAACCCTTATGAAGTTCAGAAACTTGTATTTGACCTTTTAAGAACAACCGAAGACGAAATTTTGATAGTATTTTCTACTGCTAATGCATTTCATCGTCAAGAAAAAGTAGGCACTATAAAGATAGTGAGGGAAATTGCAGCCAAGAAAAACAATAACATAAAAGTCAAGATTCTAACGCCTGTTGATTCTAAAATAGAAGAAACAAAAAAAGAATTGGAAAATGAAATATTAGTAAATGACAAAAATGAAGAAAGAGAAATAAACAAAAAAGAAAAACAACAGAATTCTAAAAATATACAGATTAAATTCATTGAAAGACATTCACAAACAACAGTTTCAATTCTCATAGTTGATAGAAAATACATTCTAGCAGCAGAATTAAAGGACGATACTAAAGATACATCCATTGAAGCAATAGGATTAGCAACTTACTCTAATAGCAAATCAACAGTATTGTCTTATGTTTCAATGTTTGAAACACTATGGCTACAAACTGAAATATCCGATCTATTAAGAAAAAGGGATAATATACAAAAAGAATTCATAAATGTAGCGTCGCACGAATTGAGA
Organism: Nitrososphaeraceae archaeon; assembly: GCA_035253345.1. Classification (GTDB taxonomy): domain Archaea; phylum Thermoproteota; class Nitrososphaeria; order Nitrososphaerales; family Nitrososphaeraceae; genus TH1177. The sequence goes on along the minus strand of DATFCH010000328.1, from coordinate 1,847 downwards.
ACCCCCATTCAACCGATACTTGTAATGTCAGATATTCTTTATTCTAGAATTAAAGATAAAGAGCAAAGAAATTATTTAGAAATAATTATTAGAAATGCAAAGAGATTACAACGACTTACTGATGATATTTTAGATGTAGCAAAAATAGAAACTGGAACGTTACAAATAAAAAAAGAAAAGTTTAACCTATATAACACAATAGCAAATCTTCTTTCACAATATAAAACTAGTATTAAGGAAATAAAAGAAACTAAAAATGTTAATTTCTTGTATATTGCAGAGGAACAAAATTTGACTATTGAAGGAGATAAAAAACTGTTAATTCAAGTCTTAGACAATCTTTTGTCTAACGCTATCAAATTTACAAAAAAATTAGATAAAAATGCTACCATAACCATCACTACAAAAAGAGAAATGAACAATGATAATAATAATAATACTATAATCGTTGGTGTGAAAGATAATGGCACAGGTATAGATAAAGAAATCTTACCTCGACTTTTTACAAAGTTTACTACAAAATCAGAAGCAGGGACAGGTCTTGGTCTCTATATTTCAAAAAAAATTATTGAAGCACATGGTGGAAAGATATGGGCTGAAAATAATTTAGATGGCAAAGGTGCTACATTTAACTTTACAATGCCAATTTAATTAATAATTTGAAGAAGTTTAATTAATAATATTATTGCCATAACCTGAACTGATGGTTATAGTAGAATATTTTCTTCATCCAATTTATACTATGACTATTGATGTCCAAGATTTAAGATATGTAAATACACATCAATAAATTTTTCTTCTATATGCTCTACCTCTCTCTCCCTCTAACAAAGTATCTTTCATATTAATAAAATACTGTTAATGTGTTTGCATTATGCCAAATCTTGATAGTTGGGTAAACCAATATAATGATAATGATGATGAGAATGATCATATTGATTGGACTTTGATTAGATACAGGATGATTTTACCAATTGAAAATAACTAATAGTTATAAATTTGAAAGTAGGATTACTGCATTAAGTAATGGCAAGATAGTAAATAAACCAAAAGGTTATAGGTTTCAAATAGGCGATTAGCTGATTTACAACAAAGAAAAAGATTTCTATTATAATAAGTTATGCACAAATAAAAAATTTGTATTGGAACGTCGATCTAATCTGTGGATATGTTGCTAATGATGAGATCAATCACAATAATGGTACCAATGATAAAACTTCAATGATAGATTTGTCAAGAAATGATTAGAGTATTAAGAAAAAGTTCTACTTATCTTGACATATTCCGGGAACTGCTACCTTCTTGAATAAATGAGGCGAAATTACTAAACTTTCATCACCGTATTTTAAAAGTGGCGATTGTAGATCGGAACTAAACAATAATTTATTAATTGCTTTCTTATAATCTTCTAAAGATTTCCAAACAGCATAATTAATGAATACTGAACTATTGCCAATGCCCTTATGTAATTGTGCAGAAATAAATCCAGGTTGTTGTTTGAAGTTTATAGCATCTTTTCCCCAATCCTCTAAAAATTGTTCAACTTTATCAGGTTTTACATTGAATTTATTTATTAGAATTACTTGACCTTTTATTCCTTTTTCTTCGGTCTGCTCTTTAAATTTTATTCTCTCATCCATTTCAACAAATTTTGCCATATCTAAAATTTACATCGGACAGATTAAATAAATGATATATTAAATGAATACTAATTTTCATATTACTCTATCTAGAATTTGGAAGAAAATTAATAATTTTACTAAAACACTTACTTTCACTTTTTTTATCGTAATTGCAATTAATTTTTTATTTGTTTTTGTATTAATCTTGATCATATCTCTAAATTA
>DATFCH010000327.1:0-14252 GCA_035253345.1 Nitrososphaeraceae archaeon | reverse complement strand
TGTAAAAATTTCTTTTCTATATACTCTTCAATGGTCTAGATCTGAAATGACTTCATTAAATTTGTGTATTGCTTTAAGTTACTTTTATATCGAATTAGTTTATCTTTAAAATCTATATTATATCTATTTCTCTATAATAATCATATAAGATGTATTTTACAGCTCTAGTAGCTACTAATGTACAAAGCAAATTAGTTCCATGTTCTAGATACTTATTCTCGGAATAACGACCAGATTTCTTGATCAACTTTCAAATTTCTTTGTTGGAAATAGTAATAATGATAATAGTATATTGATTGTCTAAAAAATTCAATTTTTCTTTAACATTCAGGTTCATTAATGTTCAAAATTCCAGGGCATTGGAGTAAAGCGAAAAATGTATGACTAAGTATAGTCTGATTATTTCATATGGTTAAAAAAGAAGGACAACTACACGAAGAAAATATTCCAGCTTCCAGTCTGAGTCCTTTTAGATCTAATCTATATAGCACGGTATGGATTGCAGCCCTTTTTTTATATATAGGAGCAGCTATGTACGATATAGGGGCATCATGGTTAATGACCTCTCTTGCTCCAAATCCTTTATTCGTTTCACTTGTTACAACAGCTACTACTTTACCAATTTTTATCTTTGCATTACCTTCTGGAGCATTGTCTGATATTTTTGACCGGCGTAATATACTCATTATTACTTGTGTATACATGTTGATATTATCTGCTATACTAGGGATGCTCACTTTTTTTGGTGTGACTACTCCAATGGAATTATTGATATTTACTTTTGCGCTAGCAGCGGGCATGACTATGATTAGGACTCCTATTATTCCTATTATGAGTGGATTAGTCTCAAGTTCAGAACTACCTGCTGCTCTCACACTTAGTGCGGTTGCTGGTAATTTAGGTCGTATCGTTGGCGCAGGAGTTGGTGGTTTTATTGTAGCAATAGTTGCACCATGGGCTGTATTTTTTCTTAATTCGGCTTCATTTATCTGCATGATTATAGTGCTAAGTAGATTACCAAAAAAGTCTCAGATCAATCAACAAAGCTCTCTACCTCCAGAGAATATAATTCGAGCCATTCGAGCTCAGATACGATATATACGCTATTCTCAAGCATCACATGTGTTAATTGTCCGTGCAGGTCTTTTCACCTTATGTAGTAGTGCATTATTATCTCTCTTGCCAATCTTAGCTAAACATGACTTAGGACTTGATTCTATAGGTTTTGGACTGTTATTGGGATCTTTTAGTTTAGGTGGAATAATTGGTGGAATAGTAATTTTGCCAAAATTGAGATCTAAGGTTTCAATAGAATCACTTATTACAAGTTCCATAGGGTTACTCGCAATAGTAATATTTGCAATGGGCTATTTACGTGATTTTGCTATTCTTTGTATGATTATGGCAATAGGAGGAGTAGCTTACATTACAATAATATCTAAATTTTATAATATTGGAATTAAATCTGCACCAAAGTGGATTGGAGCTAGAGTATTAGCAGTTTATCTGCTTATATTGAATGGTGGCTTGGCAGTTGGGAGTGTAATATGGGGTTCAATGGCCAACATGTTAGGTATCTCAATCACCTTATCAATAGCCTCTTTAGCCTTAGGTGCAACTATTCTTGCTAAGAAACGTTATAATATTACTTTGTTGGATGAATTAGATTTTACACCATCTGGTGATCACTGGTCACTTCCTTCTGATCTCTCAATCGATCTTGGACAAGATGATAATCAAGTCCTAATTACAATTGACTACAAGATTGATCCTAAATTATCTAACGAGTTCGAGAAGAATGTACGTGAGTTAGGACAAATTCTTAAAAGTGAGGGAATGGCATATTGGGAGCTATATCAAGACACAACGGACATAGGTCATTATATTGAAATCAGGATTGCAGACACTTGGACTGACCATATGCGTCAGCATGAACGCGTTACCAAGAATGTTCAGATTATGGAAGATAAAATCAGATTACTTTTAAAAGATGGTCCGAAACCAATAGTCTCGCATTATATAGGAAAATCAGCCTAAAAATTGAATAACATTTGGAAACATAATAATATTAATGAGAAATATCTGATCAAATTCTTTCTCCTCCCTTTCCTCTCCTTATTTCTTATTAATCCTTTTTATGGGTGATAGGCGTTGGACAAATATCTCAGATATGTACATGTTTGAATAGCAAATGAAATATTATTTATGACATGTTGAAACATGGAAGATTTTATTAACTAACAGTATCCTTCTGTTATGCGTAACAAACCAACTCAGGAGAAGTAGTAAAACAGAAGGATATTGTAGTACAATTTAATTTGTTTTATAATATATACCATGATACAAATATTGTCCTTTATAATCATTAGGAAAAGTAGTCCATAGAAATTTGAAAACATACTAAAAGTAGTAGAAAAATATAGAAATAAATAATACAATAAAATTCTAATGTTAATAACATATTAAACTTTGAAAAATTAAAGAAGTTAACTCTAAAATACAGTTACAAAATCTTGCTATCAGAAATTAATATTTTTAAATGCTGATTTGTATCATTTTATAACCTACTGCTACACATATATAAAAATCTGAAAAATTTACTACAAGAATGAAGCGATAAGAACTGCCTAGGTTCCATTTTCTTGTTCTTTGAAATCTTTCCATTTATCAATCCAATTATCTATATCTTGCAAAGTTTTATGAAATTCTAAAGCTAGTGGGGTAAGACTGTATAGTATATCGTTAGATTCATCATTTGTTTTTGTTGTTGTTTTTACCACTATTTTCTCTCGGGATAACTGTTGTAATCTTTCGGATAGTACTTTATTACTTATCCCTGATAATATTTAATTTACTGAAATGGAGTGGCGGGTTTATGCCAAAAGTTTTTAAAATCGATAAAGACCATTTTTTACCCATTACTTCACCTATTCCACTAGCTTTACAGATCTTTGATTCTATTTCAGACATTAGTAATTTACATACACCATTATTAATTTAATATATATTATATAATAATCGTTTCAATTTCACTCATTCTATGATTTTATAAATCTATTATCCATTTTGTTACCAAATGGTTACAAAAACTTTTTATTTGCTATGGCCAATATTATTCAATGACAAGTGAAAGGTTAGTCGATAATAAAATTCATAGCTTGCTAACTTCTGATAACTTTACTTTGATAATGATAGATTTTCAACCACAAATGGCGTTTGCAGTAAAATCCATAGATGGACAATCTCTAATTAATAATGCTGAAGGTCTTGCAAAGGCAGCAAAGATTTTCAATGTTCCTACTATTCTAACTCCAGTAGCAGAGAAGAGCTTTGCTGGTCCATTCTTTCCTCAGATTAAGAGAGTGTCTCCAGATCAGAAAATCATAGATAGAACAACCATGAATTGCTGGGAAGATCAAAATGTTGTAAAAGAAGTGGAAAGAATAGGAAGGAAAAAATTGGTTTTATCAGGTCTTTGGATAGAAGTTTGTATTGTATTGCCAGCTATTCAAGCTCTTGAAGCAGGATATGAAATTTATATTATAGCTGATGCATGTGGGGGTACATCAACTACTGCACATGACATGGCAATGGAAAGGGTAATTCAAGCTGGAGCAGTACCTATGACTTGGTTACAGTTCTTATTAGAATTACAACGTGATTGGGCGAGAACAGAAACCTATGATACAGTAACTAAATTAGTTAGAGAAGATGCAGGTACATACGGACTTGGAGTAGAATAGGCAAAAGCCATGTTGGGTGAACATGCGAGAGAAGGATAAATGATAGTAATGCAACCATTAACGTATGATATCAAAAATCAAATACCTACCAACCATATTCCCTATTTTTTCAATGTTTTCCCCATACCAATTAAAACTTTGTGATGAATAGATATGACTAAAGAAGCAGATCTTATTATAATAAATGGCCACATAGCGACAATTAACAATAATCAACCTTTTGTATCTTCTGTTGCTATAAAAGATGGAATTTTCATTGCTGTAGGTGATAATGATAATAGTATCAGTTCTTACAAAGGAGAAAATACCAAAGTAATAGATTTGGGAAATCGTACAGTAATTCCTGGATTAAACGATTCCCATATTCACATTATACGTGGCGGCCTGAATTATAATCTAGAGCTACGATGGGATGGAGTACCCTCATTAAGTGAGGCATTATCAAGAGTTGAAAAACAAGCAGAACTGACACCAAACCCCCATTGGATTAGAGTAGTCGGAGGCTGGTCCGAGTATCAATTTAATGAAAAAAGAATGCCAACACTTGAAGAAATTGAAAAATATTCTGGGAATATTCCAGCATTTATTTTACACCTTTATCATTGTACTATGATCAATAAAGCTGCTATTGATGTTGTTGGATATAACAAAAATACACCAAATCCTCCTGGCGCAAAATTTCAACGTGATAGGTACAGTAATCCAACAGGTTTAATCACTGCAAAACCCGCAGCAACTATACTTTATCAAACATTAGCAAAAGGTCCAAAACTTTCCTATGATGAACAGATTAATTCTACTAGGCAATTCATGTATGAGCTAAATCGTTTTGGAGTCACTAGTGCTATTGATGCAGGAGGTGGTTTTCAAAATTATCCTGATGATTATAAAGTTATTGAGGATTTAGCAAAACAGCATCTGCTTACTGTTCGCATTGCTTATAATCTTTTTACTCAGAGACCAAAAAAAGAACTTGATGATTTTACTAATTGGATTAAAATTGCAAAACCAGGACAAGGAGATGATTTTTATAAATTAAATGGGGCTGGAGAAATGCTTGTTTTTTCAGCAGCAGATTGGGAGAATATCCCTGAACCAAGACCAGATCTCGTAAATCAAATGGAATCTGAATTAAAGGAAGTTGTTAAAGTTTTAGTGCAAAATCGATGGCCATTTAGAATACATGCAACATATAATGAATCAATTACTCGTTTTTTAAATGTCTTTGAAGAAGTGAATAAAGAAATTTCATTTGATGATCTAAGATGGTTTTTTGATCATGCCGAAACGATATCCGAAGAAAATATTCAAAGAGTAAAAGCGTTAGGTGGTGGTATAGCAATACAAGATAGACTTGCATTTCAAGGCGAATATTTTATTGAAAGATATGGAAAAGATATTTCAGACAACTCTCCTCCTATTAACAAAATCATTGAATTAGGTGTTCCTATAGGGGCAGGAACAGATGCAACTAGAGTCTCTACTTATAATCCTTGGATTTCACTTTATTGGCTGGTAACAGGAAAATCAGTTGGTGGCACAAGATTAAGATCTAAAATTAATTGTCTTGATCGAATGGAGGCACTCAGATTGTACACTCTTGGCAGTGCATGGTTTTCAAATGAAGAAGAGAAAAAAGGTTCTATTGAAGTTGGAAAATTTGCAGATCTTGTAGTATTGACAGATGATTATTTTTCTATTGATGAAGAAGAGATAAAGAATATTCAGTCAGTATTAACCATTGTTGGTGGTAAAATAGTGTATGCAACAAATGAATTTCAGAAATTAGCACCACAACCTTTACAAATTGACCCTTCCTGGTCACCAGTTGCAACTTTTAGAGGATATTATAATATTGGAAATGAAAAAATAGGTATAAGAGAAGGAGAATTAATAACAACTTCCGAGAATAGGCAACAATCAGAATCAAATAATATATTGAACGATAAAATAGATGAAAATATTAAGACATCTTCTTTATCATTAATGTATAATAAAGAAGACAAAAATATAGATACAAACAACATATACAATATACAAAAAGGATTATGTTCATGCTGCGATGATTTTTTCTCATTTTAGGCATATTTTTTATTCAATAAAATTGATGTGATATACAACATTGACTGATGATACAACTACTAACAAAGTGACAGATAAAAAAGAGAAAAGAATTTCTGGCTTTTCTCCCCTTAATCATCCTATTTATAGGTACCTTTGGTTTGCAACAATTGGATCCAATATTGGAAGTGCAATGCATGATGCTGGTGCACTTTGGTTAATGACTAATCTTACTCAATCACCTCTTATGGTAGCGCTATTACAAACGTCTACTGCTCTTGCCATGGTGTTATTGTCTCTTTTTGCTGGGGGCTTGGCAGATGTAGTAGATCGTAGAAAACTGCTTTTGGTAACTCAAACTTATCTGTTTATTGTTACCATGATCCTGGGATCTTTGACCATTGCAGGACTTGTTACACCTTTTACTCTATTATTGCTTACTTTTATGTTAGGTTCAGGCGCTGCAATAAGTCTTCCTTCATCAATAGCCATAACTTTAGAAATGGTTTCAAAACATGAAATACCTGCAACAATTACACTCGGAGGTGTTTCATTGAATATAGGAAGAGCAATCGGACCAACCATCTTTGGATTTATTATAGCATCATTAGCCAATCCTGGATTTGTTTTTATAATAAACGCTTTATCATTCATAGGGCTGATCATTGTATTGTATAAATGGCATCCATCTCATGAGAAAACAAACATGCCTCCAGAACACATAGTAGGAGCAATGAAGTCAGGATTACGTTACCTTATTCACTCTCCTTTAGGGCAATCTGTTATCATTAGAGCTATATCTTTCAATATTTTTGGAGCTGCTTTATTCGCCCTTTTACCTTCGTTAATGCGTCATGAATTAGGATTTGATTCGTTAGAATTTGGTTTTATGCTTGGAAGTTTAGGTACTGGTGCAATAATCGGTGGTACATTGATCTTACCTTATCTAAGAGAAAAGGTATCAACTGAATGGTTTTTCCTTGGTGCTACCATTGTATTTGCTGTTGTCATGATTTTACTTGCAGCTTCTGTAGATTTTATTTTCTTGATAGGAGTTATGTTTGCAGCTGGTATTGCATGGATTATAGTAATGGCCAGTTTAAATGTCTCTATGTATAAAGCTTCTCCTAAATGGGTAGGAGCAAGATCTCTTGCTATATACTTGACAATATTTCAAGGAGGTCTTGCAGCCGGTAGTGTGATATGGGGATCAGTAGCTGCAAATTTTGATGTTAGAACTGCACTGATAACTGCTGCAATAGGTTTAGGCCTCGGACTATTAACAAGTCTAAAATTTAAGTTGACTAGTGAGATACAATCAAGTTTAATAAAAAAATCTGCAGCCATGTATTGGTCTTCTCCTACAATGCTGTTTGAACCAAGTTTAGAAGAAGGACCAGTTCTGGTAAAGATTGAATATAAAATTGATCAAGGGCATCAACAACAGAATGACATAAAAATTCTCCATGACTTTTTAATTGCACTTAGAGAGTTATCAAAAATTAGAAAAAGAGATGGAGCAATTCAATGGGCGATATATAGAGATGGTACAGAACCAAATACGTATGTGGAGACTTTTGTAGTAGAATCATGGGCTGAACATTTACGACAACATGAACGTTTAACAGATGCTGATTTAAAGATACTGAATAAAGTTCGTAGCTTTCACAGAGGAGATAAACTTCCAATTGTTACTCATTATGTAGCAGAACCTTTTCCAACAAAAAAATACAGTATAGTTAAGGAAAAAGATACAAATGAAAGAGAGGAAAATAATACTAATGAAAAATAATAGTAATAATAATAATACAAATACTCTGATTAATGGAATACATCATATTACTGCCATATGTAGTAATCCACAAAAAAACATTGATTTTTATACACAATTATTAGGTTTGAGATTGGTCAAATTAACTGTCAACTTTGATGATCCAACAACATATCATCTATATTATGGAGATGAAGTAGGACATCCTGGCACTATTCTTACTTTCTTCCCTTGGCCTGATGCACCAAAAGGTTATAGAGGAACTGGTCAAGCTATAACAACATCTTTTTTAGTACCTCCAGAGTCTATTGATTTTTGGAAAAACCGTCTGAAAAATAATGATATTTGTTTTGAAGGGCCTACAAAACGTTTTGGTAATGAAGAACAAATAATAAAACTCTATGATCCAGATGGTCTTGAACTAGAATTAGTTGCTCATTCATCAGCAAAGGAAAATGACGAAAAATTTTGGAAAGATGGTCCAATAACTTTTGAAAATGGTATAAGAGGATTTTATTCTGTAAGCTTATCAGAAGAAGGATATGAGCGTACTTCAGAAATATTAAAAGATATGGGGTATAAAATGATAAAAAATGAAGCTAATCGTTTTCGTTTTCAACTAGAAGATTCACAATCTAATATTGCGAGAGCAAAAATATTGGATGTTCTTTGTTTGCCTTATACACCTTATGGGAGAATTGGAATAGGAACAGTTCATCATATAGCTTTTCGGACACTATCCGATGAAACTCAAATAGCTATTAGAGACAATATTATAAAAATAGGATTAAATCCAACGCCTGTAATTGATAGAACCTATTTTCATTCTGTATATTTCAGGGAACCTGGTGGTGTCCTGTTTGAAATTGCTACAGATTCACCGGGTTTTATAGTAGACCAAAAAGTAGAAGATTTAGGAGAAAGACTAATGTTACCAAAATCGCTCGAATCAGTAAGAGAAAGATTAGAAAAGGTATTGCCAAAGATAGAAATACATCATTATAATAAAAATAATCAGAAAAAAGAGAATAAAATAACAAAAACAGAGCTAGAAAAATGATTAAATCAACTGATTTTGGATTCCAACATATATTTATTAATTCTACTTCTTACCGTTCTACTACTAATAGTTTCCAAGATAAAGAAACAAACAAGAATTTAACATTTGTATTACTTCATGGAACGGGTGGAAATGAAGAAGATTTGATTTTCCTTGGAAAGGAAATTGACCCTTATGCATCTATATTAAGTCCACTGGGAAAAGTATTAGAAAATGGGATGCCTCGCTTTTTTAAAAGATTAGCGGAAGGAGTCTTTGATATTGAAGATCTTAGATTTAGAACCCATCAGCTTGCGGACTTTATCCAAAACTGTTCACTGCAATATAAATTTGATTTAAATCAAACTATAGCAGTTGGGTTTTCAAATGGAGCAAATATTGCTTCTAGTATTCTTCTCCTTCGTCCTGATGTTATTCAAGGGGCAATACTTTTCAGAGCAATGGTTCCCTTAATTCCTGATTCTTTACCTGATTTATCAAACAAAAAAATACTATTATCTGCAGGATTAAACGATCCTATAGTCTCTAGAACAGAAACTAAAAATCTTTATAGATTGTTTCAAAAAACCAATTCAAATGTAATATTAAAGTGGCAACATTCGAGCCATAATCTTATTCAAAATGATTTGATAACTGCAAAAGAATGGTTCTCAAATAACTTTCATTGAAAAATTGATACCTAAATAGCTTTAAATTATATTTGAATAGTATTGACAACAAACACAAATCATAAAGAAGAAGAACGTCATGCAACGTGGCTAGAACTTTTCTTTGATCTTGTTTTTGTCGTAATAATTTCACAATTATCTCATTTTTTATTACATGAGATTTCAATACTAAGATTTTTAGAATTTCTATTTCTTTTCATTCCAGTATGGTGGTCTTGGACAGGTGTCACGTTTTATTCAACCAGATTTTATTCTGACGATATAGGACATCGACTTCTACTATTATTGCAAATGGGAGGAGCAGGTGCTATGGCAGTCAATATTTCTGGTGCTTTTAGTGATACTTTTTCTGGTTTTGCTATATCCTATGCATTTCTGCGTTTTATTCTTATAGTAGAATATATTCGTGTCTATAAAGGAATTACAACCAAAATTTCGCTGTCGCCTAAACCTTTGTTAAAAAGATATATTATTGGTTTTTCTATTGCAGCTGTAATTTGGTTTATTTCTGCTTTTGTAACCATACCTGAATCACGCATTAGTTTATGGATTATTGGATTAATAATTGACATTGCTACTCCAATAACTGCTGGAAAGTTACAACCTCAATATGCTCCTAATATTTCTCATTTACCTGAACGAATGGGATTATTCACGCTTATTGTACTAGGTGAATCAATTGTTAGTATAGTGGTTGGAATGACTGATCAACAATGGAATCTTTATTCGGTAATTGTCTCATCGTTAGGCTTATGCATATCTTTTAGTTTATGGTGGTTATATTTTGATAGCAGTGGAAGATTACCTATACAGATTCTCATTGAAAAGAGTAATGTTACAATATATTTTATCTGGTTATTTATGCATTTTCCGTTAGTAGTTGCTATAACTGCAGTAGGGGTTGGAATAAGACATCTAATATCAAATGAACAATATTCTGCACTAACTGCTTCTGATTTGTGGCTAATTTGTATCTCAGCTTCTATCTTTTTAATTTCTCAATGTATATTACATCTGATTTCTGCGAATAATACTACTTATATGACTAAATCTCTTAGAAAAAAAGTTGCTATTTTTAGAATTGGGTCAGCAGTAGTTATTCTGAGTATTCCATTTTTATTTGGTAATTATGGTATACCAATTGTAATAGCTGCTTTAATTACGAGTATTTGTGGCTTTAATATAGTATATAATATTAAATATCGCCTCAATAGAAACAAGTTATAATTACTATTGTTTAAAAAGAACTAAAATCGATATCAACTATTTTAACTTGTAGCTTCTAGATTGATTTTTGAAAATCTGTTATAATGAATATTTTTGCCATTTAGTATAAATTTAATCATAATATTCTGAAATATCAAGAAAAGTATATCTATAACATTTATTATTAACTCAAATTTTATTTATATATAGCAGTTGATCCGCGATAAAATAAAATAAGTATTAAAAATTTTGAACAGTTTACAGGTATCCCGATTAGCAACAGAGGATCCAAAGTAATCTCATATTGTTTTAGAAGTATTAACTTTTGATGGTAACAATATATTCATTCCAATAGACAATAAACCTAAGAAATCAAAAAATTACATTATAAGAGAATAAAAAAAATACTCATTGTAATGGTATCATTATTCTCGGTGGTAAGACGAAATCAAATTATCCAAATTTTAAAACATCTTTAGATTCTACGACATTTTTTAAAATAGAATATATGTCCCTAGAAAATGTGTTTTTAATATTAAAATAGAAATGAGTGTTTTCTACTTTGAAAATACTTCTTTAAGTGTATGAGAAGCCTGATCTATTGCACCTCTTGCTGCGGGAGTATCACTAATTGGATTAAGCATCATAAAATCATGAATGGCACCAAGGTAGCGAATTGCCGTAGTAGGAACGCCAGCCTGCATAAGTTTATGAGCATATGCTTCACCTTCATCACGGAGAACATCATTCTCTCCTACGATGATTAATGTGGGTGGTAATCCACTAAGCTGCTCAATTGATGCTTGAAGTGGAGAAACTGTTGGTTCTTTTCTATTAGTATCGTTTGAAACATAATTATCCCAAAACCATTTCATATTATCACGTGTAAGAAAGTATCCTTCTTGATAAGTATTATATGAAGAAGTGTTAAAGTTGGCATCTGTAACTGGATAAAATAGCATTTGGAAGATGATAGGAGGTCCGCCACGCTCTTGTGCAAGTAGTGCAACAGTAGTGGCCATATTACCCCCTACACTATCACCTGCTACCACTAAACGTGAAGAATCTAAATTGAGGCTTTGACCATTCTCAGAAATCCATTTTGTAGCAGCATATGCTTCTTCTACAGATTGTGGATATTTTGCTTCAGGAGAGAGTGTATAGTTAACAAATACAATTGCTGCATGTCCTCCATTAGCAAGTTCCCTCAATAATCTCTCATGAGTATCAAAATTACCTAACACCCATCCTCCACCATGGGTATACATTACAACAGGTAGAGTTTGATTACCACTACCTGATGGTCTAACTATCTGAATAGAAATTTCACCATTAGGACCAACTGGAATAGTTTTGTTTTCTATTTCGGCCGGAAGTTTTTCTATCGGACCTGCCTGAAGTCCAGATAGTACATTACGAGCTTCAGTGGGTGTTAAGGTGTAGAGTGGAGCACCATCACTTTGTTGTAGCTTTTCTAAAAATATTTTAGTTTTCTTTTCTACGGTAGAATAATTGGAGGATTCCATGCCATGTACTAATGGATTAATGTTATTTAAAGAGAAATAGAAATTTATTTTGGAGTAAGTTAGTGACTGGAGATGCTTCAGTACATCCCATTTAGATAAATACAAAAATTGTATTGAAACTGATGTTTTAATATAAGTTATGACAACTATATCATTATAGAAAATCGAAAGTATCATTAATTCAATTAAACCACTTTTATTGATTTGAAAATCAAATTTTTTACTGTTTTTTTCTCTTGATAATTATATTTATAATAATAAATAATATATACAACCTAGTAGAATCCTCAACCTACTGCTTTGATGATAGCATTATCAAGAAAAAAGTTTTTACCATACATGTTATAAAGTTTGATAAGTATTTTATAATATGAACTATTTACAAAATAAACTTTACTCTTTAACTATTTATTTAATCATTCTTATAACTTTTATAATTTTTAATCCAGTTAATATTAATGGACAAACAAATAATGATAAATCATTTAACAACTCTAAACATATATTTGATAATGAGAAGAATGTGGAAAATAAAGTTGCTCTTATAGAGAAAAAATAAGACTACTATTAAAATACCTAGCGACATAAACTAGATGTTCCTGATATCGAAGTACCTCTTATTTCGATAATGGCCTTTATTATCTCGATGAAAATTACCTATGAATTAAATAAACAAAATCGGGAGAGGGATTATAAAATAAGATATAGAACTGAGTATCTCTACAATTGCAGACTCATTTTGCACCACTATCGGTGTTAATTCCTACGGGAATTGATTTTATACAATTCTTTTATTTGATTGGATTAAGTTTCGAAGATTTAATTAAATTTTTGCTGATATTTTTGTATTATTTGATTTTAATATCTTCATAGTAGGACCAAAAAATTGGTCAAATTTGTTTCGTATCCCACTGGTCACATAGAGTACAAGAGGTCAGTTGCATTAGATTTTTATTTTATTATAGACTTGAGTTATATTTTCTTTAAAATTCTATTATGAAATAATCTATTGGATACATAACCGAAGTACTTTCACTTTTTGATAGATCGATAAAATTAACAAATGATATAAAAACATATCTAACAACACAATATAAAGAAGCTATTCTTGCATTATCTTGATTTTTTCAAAGATGCAAGAATCACTAACAGCAATGATTAATTGACTGATGTGATAGAGGTGATATAAGGTGTAACAAAATGAGATCCAATAACCCTATTATGAATCAAATTCTTGATGCTTACAAACCAATGTGGTCGCTAAAACATGCTATTTCTCTAATGGGTTGGGACTTTGAGACTTATATGCCTAGGGAGGGCATGGACGAAAGAGGTGTGGCCGATTCTCAACTTCACATGCTCCACAAGGATCTTTTGTTAAGCAAAGAATTTATTAGTCTTGTTGAGTCAGCGAAGAAACTTGACAACCTTAGCGAGTTGGAGAAGGGTACTATACGAGTACTCAACAGGGAAATAAACAAACAGAGTAGGATACCCAAAGAATTGACTGAAGCAGAATCCCTGGAAAAAATAAGGGGAAATATGGCATGGAGGGAAGCAAGAGCAAAATCTGTTTTCAGGATGTATGAACCTCATTTGGAGAAAATGATAGATATAAAGAAACAAATCGCTGAGAAGATAGGTTATGAAAAGCATCCATATGATGCGCTTTTGGATACGTTCGAAGAAGAGCTTACAGTAGATGACTTGGATAAAGTATTCAATGTATTAACTCCACGAATTCAGAAGATTTTGAAAAAACTCGTAGATTCAAGTAGCCAATTCTGCAATGAGAGCAAACTTGGAAAATCAAAGTATGATATCCAAAAAGTGAATGATCTGAATCATAATATTCTGACTCTCCTGCGGTACGACATGAAACGTTTCAGAATGGATGTATCTACTCATCCTTTTACTGAGACTATGGGCCTCAACGACGTTAGAATAACTACTCGATATGAAGGGACTGATTTCAAAAAATCGATATTTAGTACTATTCATGAATCTGGTCATGCCTTGTATAATCTGCAATGCGATCAATCATTGTCTATTACTCCTCTTGAAGGCGGATCTTCCCTTGGACTCCATGAATCTCAGTCAAGGTTTTGGGAGAATATTATAGGCAGAAGCCTTCCTTTTGTTCAATTGATATCTCCTATGATTAGAAAGCAAGTAAGTTTGGCAAACCAAGCAACAGATGACGAATTGTACCTTTAT
>DATFCH010000326.1:0-8283 GCA_035253345.1 Nitrososphaeraceae archaeon | reverse complement strand
CCGTAGACTTAGGCCAAGAAAATACAAATACAAAGAATACATAATTACAATAGTGGATGTCCTCTTTCTCTCAAATGTTATAACCATAACATGAGAAAGAGATATTCACAGCTAAATCTATTTCCTTAAATTAACAGCACCAATTTTTATATCAATTCTTATTTCTTTTTATATTTTTCATTCTCTTCTAAAGGAATACCATATATTGGTTCAGTATCAAAGAAATTATCTATTTTATTTGGATTTATATATATTATATTTGGTTCTTGATTTAATACTTTGATATTTACAGGAACATTCGAGATTGAGGAATCCGGATTGCTAAATGTCCCTGTTCCATTAAATACAGTAGTGTTATTTTGTTTTGCAGTCGCTGCTAAAACAAAATTAGTGAGAGTATGAGTATGTTTTGAGGTTCCATCAGTCTTGATCATATTTAAAGAGGCATCAAAAACAGTAGAATTATCGCCTACTTTGGTTTGATTGGAGAATAAATTAGTTTTCCATGTTCCAGAAATAATCCATACTGGTAATCTGTTTTCATCATCTACTATACCAATTATTCTCCCAAACAAATTATCTCCACCTTTTTCTAAGATATCAGAAGGTATTGCCATTGTTGTATTCAGTTTAAAAGAAAATAATATTAATACACTAGATATTATCATCATGAATACAAATATAACAAAATTTATTTTAATAATATATTTTCTAGATATCTTTAGCATTATATTAGTATAGTTATCCTTTCTTATTACTATTTCTTTTATTATTATACAATCTATATGATTTTATACCATATTGATAGTATTATCTTAAAATAGCGATAGTAGCAAAATATTATTTTGAAGGATACTTAATCGGCTTTGTTAAGTTACCAGTAATGTAATTACACATTATACTTTTCTATTATGATCTAATACTCCTTTTATTAAATTTATTTATTTACTCAGTTATTTTACTTAACTTAAAAAGGTTCGTTGCAATAAAGTATATTGGGATAAACTATACAAAAAATTAAAACAAATTGATGAAACTACCACTAACAAAATAAAAAATATAACAAAAATTGAACACTTAGTTGATACAAAAAAATTTTTACTAATATCTAAAAAACTTTTTATTTTTTTATCTTATTATTTTGGATTTAGTTATTATATTG
The DNA here is from genome assembly GCA_035253345.1 of Nitrososphaeraceae archaeon. Lineage (GTDB taxonomy): Archaea > Thermoproteota > Nitrososphaeria > Nitrososphaerales > Nitrososphaeraceae > TH1177. Next base: position 7,121 of record DATFCH010000326.1, on the reverse strand, counting down.
TTTGTTCATAATTGTTATATTATTATTTTCATGATTATATTCAATAATTGCTGATGACATAAAGACTTACAACTAAATCTATTCATCAAATAAACCAATTTACTAATTCATATCAATAATACAAAGTATTAAGAATAAAAAAGAATTCGTTACTTTTAACCATTTTATATAAAAATAAAAATAAATATAATAATAATCTATTCTATCTATTTATTTATGAACTGTTCCATATGTAAATAATATTTCATGATTACCTGGAGTAATATCTTCCCATATAACATAAATATGGTTATTAGCTATTGCAATTTGAGGACATTCTGAAATTCCGGAATTATTACTTAGGTTTAACATTTGAGATGTCTGAAAACTGTTTTTGACATGTGTTATGAATATATCTTGGTTTTTCTGTGAAACCTTGTCTTGCCAAACTATGTATTCAGGCTGATTATTAGTTATTTCAACATTAGTTGGATGGTTTATTTTATTAGATTGATTTTTAACCTCAAGATCAGTAATATTTTCTTGAATTGTATATGGATCTGTAAAACTAGTGCCATTATCATCGCTTTTGACCAGATATATGTCATTGATATTTTTTTCATGTAAGCCTCCCCAGACAATAAATACTTTATTCTCGTTAACTGCTATTTGCGATTCTCCAAAATTATTAAGAACTATTCTATTAATATTTCCAAAATTATTTCCATTATCTGCACTTTTTATGAAAAATAATCCTTCAGTATGTTTGTCATTTTCTGATTTACTGTTACTCTTTTCAGTATTCCAAACAATGTAAATATTATCACCATAGGAATTAACTTTTGGATAAGCATCATTTGTATTGGTTGCTAATTTTATTGTATCATTAAATGTATTTCCACTATCAATTGAGCTCTTAAACATAATGCTGCTATTTTGCTTATTATTGTTTTGGTCGTCAACATCTTGCCAAACAACATATACATTTTCATTAAAAACAGAAATTTCTTGGTTATTTGAATTTTTTAAATTATTACTTAGGTTTATTGGTTTGCTAAATGTTTTACCATCATCTAGACTTTTTGCAAACATTATTTCCGTGTTATTAGAATTCGTATTGTCTGCCCAGACAATAAATATTCCTTTTTTAGATTGTGCAATTTGAGGATGTTCTGAGAACCCAATATTGTTGCTCAAATTTATTGCTTGTCCAAATGTATTTCCATTATCTTCACTTTTTTTAAAATAAATATCATAGTTATTTCCATATCCATTTTCTCTTACAGACTCTTGCCAAACAACATATACATTATTATCATTTGCCACTATCTGAGCGTATACAGAATCTTTGGTATTATTTGTAATATTAATAACATTGGAAAATATAATATCAGAAGCAGCAGCAGCAGCGGTTTTATTATAATTATTGTAATTATCATCACTAATATTATTCAATGTGCCATCAATTTCATGTATTGCAAAAATTTCAATATAATAGGATATAGAACTAACAAAGATAACTGTAAATAAAATAAATTTCAATTGCAATTTTGTATCCAGACAAAGAACTTTGAAATTTGACTTTGGGATAATCATATGGTTATAATTATAACGATTCAATCTATTTCAATATTTTTATAATGCCGCTTTTATCTGATTTATATTCAATTGTAATAGAATTTTCACTTTAATCATTTAGCAGATTCCTTGCTTTTAGAGGAAATTAGATAACAGCTTTTAGTGATTCTATTATGTAAAGAATATATTGCATAAACTAAAATAGCAATAGAAATTATTCGTAATGGAATTTCATAAACGGAGAAAAAATTTGAAATTAAAATTCCAATGCCTCCAAATGTCGATACTAGAGCAAAACCTATTGATGAACAGCTTGCACAAGTACTTGATATCAATCCTATTGATGCACCTGAAAATAAAGATCGACTAAGTTTTATTTTTAAATTTTTTATTATGTAAATATTCATACTTATGACTATTCCAATAAATGCTACAGTAATATTAGTAAGAATAAAACCAAATTTAGCATCATCAGGAAAATAAAATATCCAGATAGGATAAAAAAAGAGTAATTCCCCAGCAACATTTAGTATAATCCAAAAGAAAGTCGCCACTAGTAAAGATATAATGATATAGATAGGATTAGAAAAAACAATCCTAAAGGAAGATGTAAAAAAAAAAGTTTTACTCATTATTCTCTTTTAATACAAAATTCTTATTAGTGTTTATCATTCTCTTCTAATTTATCATCTATTATAGCTGCAAATGAAGGAAATGGATGAGCACCAGTAAGTATTTTTGGGTCAGTTCCATCACTATTCAGAATTATAAATGAAGGGGTTCCTCGCAATTGGAATTTTTTAGCCATTTCTAAATCTTTATTTATATGATCTTTATAACGTTCACTATCTAGGCAATCTGAAAATTTTTCTAAGTCTAATCCTGGAATTTTAGAAGCGAAATTTTTTAAATTGTCTTTACTTACCCATCCAGAATCAATTGGCTTTTGATTAGCAAACAATAATTGATGAAATTGCCAAAATTTGTCTTGTTCCTGTGAACATTGCCCTGCCAAAGCAGAATTTATTGAATCAAAGCCGACAAATGGGAAATATTTGTAGACTAAATTCACTTTTCCAGTTTGTATATAAGTTTGATTTACTATTGGTTCAGTATTCTTTACGTATCTACCACAATTTAGACATTGAAAATCACTAAAATCTAATATAGTAATTGGTGCATCTTGATTTCCTAATATTGGAGAACCACTTTTAATCAGATTTTCAAAAACAAGTTCAGTATTATTTATTTGTTGAGCAAATACATCATAGTTATAATAATTTAATTGAAAGTAAAAGAATAAACTAATACATATATTAAATAGAATTATAAAATTTAATTTTCTTTGATAAACATATAAAAAAGAATTATTTTGAAATTTAGTCATGAGAGTGGAAGAAGTATAGTTATATATAAATCTCTTTTTAACAACAGAATAATTTGCTTTAGAAATTGAAATTGTACTTAATCTTTTTTGAAATCAGAAGTTCTATTATTCTGTATTTATCTGGTCGTAACGAAGGATCAATAATATGAGTTTTTAGCCCACTGTTCAGAGAATACACCATTTTCTATATCCATATAGTTTCTTACTCTTATAGCTGATCACAGAGTCGTTTTGAGTTAATACAAAATAGGTTGTACCTATATCTTCCATTTCATTAACATTATAATTAGGTAAATATTTCCAAATATGTGGAATTTTAAATTTTATTTCATATTCTAGATTCTGTGGAATATCACTTACTACACTATGGAGTTTTATATTAAATAACGGTAAAAGAATAATAATATTTGTGGAAATTAATAAAAATTTTATTTCATTTTTCATATCATTAGAATCTTGGCCGTTAATCCTAAAGTATTTGTAATGGCTGTTTTCATTATATTTAACAATTAGAAATTTAGATCATCCAAATTTTATATTTCGATAAGGCTAACAGGATCTTTAAATTCTGTAGTAATTCAATATATTCATTTGTTTATAAAATAATTTAAGTCTTTTTTATATTAGTCCAAAAATCAGAGAAAATTTTAACAAATGGACTAATCAGTTCATGAAAACAATAATAGTTGTGAACAATAACAAAAGTAAATGTTATTTCTTCCTATTTTATGGCTTCATGAATATCATTATATTTCAATTGACCACTTGTACTATATTGAACCAGTGAGATTCGAATCATCAGTTTATATCCCACAAACGAAAACCACATAGCATAGAAAGATAATTATAAAAATTTGGATACAATTTAAGACTAATTTATGTAACCCTTTTTCATAATTAAAAATTAGTTTCAGACAAAAACTAATTCATCTGCTTATTCTACTTTCTTCTGTTGATCTTGATTTTATATATTATATATATAGAAATGGCAATTATAATTCCTTGTAATACTTTTGATCTCGTATCATATTTTTCCATAAAGAATTCTGCATCTAGAATAGGAATTCCTACTGTCATTGATGTATAATATATAATTATTAATATAATAGAAATAAATATCAGTAATGAATAAGGTAAAAGGCTTTTTAGTTTCTTCGTAAAAATCCATCCAAATAAAGTTAAATAAATAATACCTAATCCAGTAAAAAAGGCAATTTCTATTTGAAGCTTTGATATTTCATCTTCTATTTCTTCTTCAGAAAAGTCAATTAAAATTATATAGTGATTAGCTGCTAAAATAAAATATATAATTGCAGTTGCTAAAGTTATTGTTGCAAGTATATATATTACAATATATTGTAGCTTCATACTTATTGTATAAATTAGATTTAATAAATAACAATATCGATATAAGATAATTACCTATAATTAAGATACAGTATTCCTTTTATGATTAGAGGAAAACAACGTTCCAAAATTGATCCTCCTCTCCCAATTACAAAAAATAATAAAAAAAAGCGACTACAATCTTTTTGTCTGAAAATCTATCTAATGATATTAATTTTATAGCTGTTAGAGATTCGATTCGTAATGAAGAAACATAAAAAACAATAGAAAAAATAATTTAGTTACAAATTGAATTAGTATTAAAACTTTATACATTTAAAGAGCCTATTACTGACTGTTGGTTTAAAATTTCAAAATTAATTAACGATAAGATGTAAATTGCAATAGATAATCATGACGTAGATTATCAGAATCTCATTATCAATAACTTGATCATTATAATCTCACAAATTCATGTTATTTATTTTGTAACAACATCAAATGAACATTTATTTGAAGAGGGTAAACAATACGAATTAATAAAAAAATGATCTTGAGAAATCGATAAAGGATCCTTCCATATTGTGGAGAATTGTATTCCTCCACAAGCCTATGTATAATTCTGCTGAATTTGACTGATAAGATTTTGAGAATTTAAAAATATATTCCGTGAAATATTCGAAAAAATTCTATCGATCTTTTCATCAATGAAATGAGATGAAATTCAATTTGTTATTATGTTATATTTATGAATTTCAAGATATACGTATACAATAGAAGATAAAATAAAACAAAAAAAATAAAAAAAATACTGTTTTGATTAACAATAATATTTTATATGAATTTGAATATATTTCTCCTAATATAGATGATGAAAATGTTTACAGATATCTCGATAATTATAAAGAGATTCTTCAATCATTCAACTTGAAAGATGATTTAATATTGTTTATTAGAAATAATAAATTAATTTGTCACAAATTCTTTAATACTTTATAATCAACGAAATTATATGAAAAGAAAAAATGCAGCATTAGTCATCACCGGTTCAATTATAATTATAACATTTTTATCAGTGGTTGTTACCTTTTCTTCTGTATCTGTGTCAGCTGACCCATTTGGTATATTTAATTATGACAATCCTTATCTTGTTAAAATCCAAGGATTAAGAGCACATTTATTCGAGACTCATGATGCTGCACATAAATCTAATTCCTCCGAAATAATAATGCATTCAAATATGGCAAATAAAGAAACTTCGCATTTACTGCAAAATTTATCAACACCAGAAACTAAATTTATTAAAGATACTCAAAAGATGAAGAATACATTTAATTTAATAAAAATGCAGTTAACTCAAATAAATGAGTTATCTAACAATAAAAATATGACTGGAGTAATGGTCAATTTAAAGAATATGGATAAACAATTAGTTTTATTAGTAGATTTAGTAAATACTAATGGTAATAATCAGACAACAATTAAGACTTAGATAGTCAAAATAAGATAGACCATTTTTAAATTTATTTATCATTTTATAAAAATATCCAATTGATATAGAGTATAGCAATCTAAAATAAAAAAAAGCTTATTTTACCATATTTTTTATTCAATAATATGCGAATATTCGGTTCTTCCATCTACTTTTTATTATTAATTAAAAAAGAGATTTAAAATGCCAGTAGGTATTCTTTACAAAAAATATAGCTAGTGTTGAAGAATTTTATTGTATTTAGGTTTGTATTTACCGAGCAATAAAGAGTTTGTTACTACAGTTACAGAGCTCATAGCCATTGCCAATCCTGCAAGTATTGGTAGCCAACCAAATACACTTAGTCCGAATATAGGTACTAATGCTCCAGCTGCTATAGGTATTAAACCCGTATTATATGCAAATGCCCAGAACAAATTTTGTTTTATCTTTGATACTGTTTTTTTACCTAAATCTAGCGCAGTTACAACATCTCTTAGATCATCTTTTATTAATATGATTCCACCTGTTTCTTTTGCAACATCAGTTCCAGAACCTATCGCAATTCCTAAATCTGACCTTGCCAATGCTGGGGCATCATTAATACCATCACCAATCATAGCAACAACTCTATCTTCTTTTGTTTTCAGTTTTGCTATTACTTCTTCCTTTTGTTGAGGAAGAACCTCTGCTATTACTCTGTCAATACCAATTTGTGATGCTACTGTATTTGCAGTTCTTTCATTATCTCCCGTAAGCATTATTACTTCAATTCCTTTGGATTTCAAAGTTTTAACTACCTCTTCCGCATTTGCTTTTATCGTATCGGAAATAGCTATTATACCTGAAAGAGTATTATCTATAGCAACTAAAACTGCAGTTTTACCCTCTATTTCAAATGCAGAAAGTTTTGTATTTACATTTTCAGTAACTGCAATCTTATTATCTTCCATCATCTTTCTGTTTCCGATTAGAATTGTATGGTTGGAATATGTTGCCTTAAGACCATGTCCTGAAATTGCTTCAAATGAATCAGGGTTAGTAATTGTTGGCGCACCATCTTCTTTTGCTTTTCTAATGACTGCCTGTGCTAAAGGATGTTCTGAACCAGACTCTGCTATTGCTGCAAGTCTTAGTAATTCTTGTTCTCCTACTTCTTCTGTTAAAGATACCAAATTAGTTACAGATGGTTTCCCTACAGTTAATGTACCAGTTTTATCAAAAACAATAGTATTAACTTTATTTGCTATTTCTATATGTTCTCCTCCTTTATACAATATGCCATTCTCTGCACCTTTACCAGCTCCCATCATGAGAGCAGCAGGAGTAGCAATACCTAATGCACAAGGACACGCAATTATCATTACAGAGACAAATGCA
>DATFCH010000325.1:0-4268 GCA_035253345.1 Nitrososphaeraceae archaeon | reverse complement strand
TGTTAAAAGTGGATGTTAAATGGGAAAGTGCAAACAAATTAACACCCACTTTTTGAATCCTTGACTTTCAATTGTAGTAAAATACTTTAAGTATAATAAAATACTGTTGATTTTCAATTCGAGATATATACTATAAAAAATATATAGATCTATCTTTTTTATTGGTTACCTATGCAATCCGCTATGAGTAAAAAAAATACTGTTAAAAAAATATTAAAATATGTATTTGGTGGATTAAGTTTACTATATATTGGTATTTTATTTTTTATGGTAGTTCATGATACAATAACAGGCCAATCTTCTACTACAACAGAATATTGTGCAAAATATGGGTTTTTAGCTTCACCTGAATGCTGGAAATAAAATAAAAAATTTATTATTGTTTATATCTTTAACATTTTACTATTTTCGTTGGTTATTTTTTTCTTATTTATGGTAATACTACAAATTGTCCTGTCATTGTAGGCATATGATAGGTACATTCATATTGATAAATTCCTTCTTTATCAGCATTAAAGCTTATTTTAGCATGTTGACCTCCTGGTAAATCTTTTGTAATATTATATGGATTCATTAATACGAAATTGTGCGGTTCTTGTTCTTCTGGATTATAATAATGAATAGTGACATTATCACCTTTTTTTGCTACCATTGTTTTTACGGAAAATGAATCAGTCGTTAGTTTGAACTTTTCAGCTCCTTCAATTTCTACTGGAAAGAGATAGAACGTTTTCTGTTCTTGAGCAAAAGCAGAGTTGTTGACATTTAAAACAAATATCGTATTGCTCAGAAGAAATGCACCCAAACTAATTGAAGCAAACTTATTAGATTTAAGCATGGGTTTTAGTAGAAACTTAAATTTATAAATATGGATATATTCCTCAAGTTTGAGAATGAAAATATCCCCTATGATGATTTAAGGTAATAAATAAGAACATGTCAAAAATTTATTTCAGATCTGGTAATTCTTTTACACTTTCAAATTTTAGTTCCCCATAAGAAAAACATCATAAACGTTAAAGTATTGTATAAAACGAAGTTTTCTATGTCAACCTTCATAGACTTGACAGAAATAATCAAAGATAAAAAAAAGGAGTTAAAACTAATGATAACAAGCATATGGAAATATAATCGCAGAAGATAAAGATAACATAGTCATAGAAGAAAGAGCAATAAGTCAACACATTTATCGAATTCCAAAATCATTTGTAAGTAATTACAATGGGGTCTAATTAACATTAAACTTGCAATATAATGAATTAGTGAAATATGAGGAGAAAGAAACAAAAGAATCTATCTAGTACCGATTCTATCAAAAATACAGCAGAATCTGTAGAAAATAGAATAGACAAAGCATTTTATGTAACAAAAAATGAATAATTGATAATAGATAAAATGAAATATAGATATTCTACTTTCTGATAAAGAAGATAAATAACTAAGTTTTCTTAACCCAATAAATCAATAAAAGATTCATTATTTTTATTTTGTTCTTATCTTTAATCCATTAATCTAAATCTTCTATTTACTAACGTAATAGATTCAAATCGAATCCAAAAAACTAAATGAAATGAAATAAAATAAAAATTTTTGTAGATAATCATAACCTGCTACTATTATTTACTTGACATAAATTGAGATAGAAGCTCAATTCAATTGTATTTTGATTCCACTATAACAAATTCAAAATATTTAAACTTGTTTACTAATTATATTATATAAAAGATTTTATTAAAAAAAGGTATAGTGTATTTTATTATCCTACTAAACCATGTGCACTACAGTTCCACCTTTTTATTTCCATACCAAAATCGCATTTTATTACTGCTTCTTTAGTTTTTAGTTTGCTAGTTGAAGCTATTGATTTCTGAATCTCGCTTTTAATTTTTGCTTTGATTGTTGCTTTATCTGCAAATGGATTTGCTGATCCTGGTGATTTAGAATCAGATTTACCTTTATTTACAATAATATATCCAATGAATGGTGATTTATCATAGTCCTTTATTATTGTCCATGTTATCAAATCATAAGAGTTTTTAATAGATCAAACGCTTCCTAATATATTATACGCAGTACCAAATGAGGCAATATGAGAGGAACCAGAAGATAACAGGTAAGAGTTTGAACCATGTTTTGTAATATACAATGGAGAAGACGATTTTTGTGCAAATGATTCTATCGGTGCTAGAAATAAAATACTGCTTATAGTCAATATACTTAATCCTAATACCAGTACGGTAAGTAGAATTGATGTATTAGTTAATGCCATTAGAATTGCTAAATATTAGTATTATTTAAAATTATATTATATTATTCATATAGTATTCGTTTATCTGTAACATTCTCGATATATCAGCTTGTGAAAAACCTTTAACTGTAGCTCCTGGACCTTGTTTCTTCTCCAAATTATCTTTTTGCTATCTTTCATATTATTGTTTGAATTTTTCATATTTTTATTCTCAAATTTTTGTGTCTTTCATTATCGAATACAAAATAATAATTTAAAAATTTATTGTAGATTTTGTATCTTTAATCGTTGTTGTATTTTGTATTAAATAATATAATAAAAGTATGATAAAGATTATTGTTTTTTAGTAATAAAAAAAAATTGTCATGGATCAAAATCCAAATAAATAATAAAATTTGATTAAGTTATTGAGCAGAAGAGTTAGCTAATATTTTCTTTTGCTTTATCTATATGCGTTTTAGCTCCTTCTATATCTTTTGCATCTAGAGACTTCTTTGCTTCATCCAAGTGCTTATTTGCTTCTCCTGGACAATCAAAACAAATAGTTGCTTCTGCATTCTTTTCAGATATCAATGATACAGTAGCAATAGACGATGCTATTAAGATAATAGACAACATCATCATTATTGTTTTACTTGATACTTTTGTTTGTTCATTAAATTTTAGTAGCATGATTCTATTTATGGATGTTTAAAATGAACTATAATATGATTTATTTTGAAGGATCTTTTATTCCCAGTTTTAACATAATTTTATTGTGTTCTTTTCATGAGTTCAAATGTTCAATTTCTCCTTCATGTAAATAGCTAATGTTCATTTTATAGTCATAATAATTAAAAAAATTTTTTGCTGATTTTTTATTGGTTGATTCTTTTTTTTGTATTAAATGATATAATGAAATGGGAATGAATGTAATTGTTTTTTTTTAATAAAATAAAAAAAGAGGGTTTTATTCTCTTATGAATCTTTTATGGAAGTTGACTTAACCATTGTTGATTTAAGTTCATTAACTGTTCTTGTGATGATAAATCTCCTGTCCCTTGGGACATTATGACTTCATCTTCTGGTTGTTGAAATGTAGAGACATATTTTATCCTTTTTGTTATTTTATCATAATATTTTATTCAACTATAACAATCTCAACGATGGTACTAGCATCATTTGCCTTAATTTAATAGACCATCAATTTAACGATAAATCGATAGCTGTGAATGTCTCTACTCTCATCTTGTTATGGTATTAACATGAGAGAAATAGGACATCCACTATTGTAGTTATGTATTCTTTGTATTTGTACTTTCTTGGATTGAGTTTACATAATACATCAAAGGCATTAGTGATATTTTGGATTAGAAAAAGGAGTTATGTGTCTATATTGAATTGCCTTCAGGAATTTAGTTAATATCCTCTTTATAAGAGAAGAGAATTCTGCTTTCATTATTGATGAAACTTTTATTCAGATTAGTATGAAACACTACTATTTGTTATGTATGGCAATAAAACCTTTACATAAAACAATACTTGGAATACACATTTCTAAGAAGAAAAATATGTTTGTTGTTAGACAATTTCTGCAATCATTGCAGGTAAATATGGCAAAAATTGTGTTTATTCTGATGGTGGTACTTGGTATCCAGAAGCTTGTACAGTATTCAATGTGAAGCACAATATATATATACCACTGTAAAAGAGCATGATTGGAAAGAGTAATACAATATTTTAAGGATAGAACCGATTCTTTTGATAATTATTATCCTTGCAGGAAAGATGATGATTGCAATAGTGATCATGGGGTATAATGGGATAGAATATTTCTATCGTTACATAACAATACGATAATAACAAAGAGTGATCTTCTAATAAATGGGGTATCAATCTTTTAAGTTAACATCCATGAAAATCTTTATCTGTATCAGGTCATCCTTATGTTCCTGTCAAGCGTAATATTCTATAGTATTCATAATATTAAAAATTATCTAAAATAGCTTATGCTAGATATGTTACTTTCCCTTCATTTTCA